>CANHIV010000167.1 GCA_947460525.1 Flavobacteriales bacterium | reverse complement strand
ATCTTCGTTGTATCGAGCCACCAAGAAATCTTTGCCCGTGGCAGCATAAGAGGCAAAACCTGCTATCACAATTTTTCCATCTGCTTGCAATGCCACAGCATTGGCTCGCTCTATGGAAGCGGTAAATGAACTCACCACCTTTCCTGAATTTCCAAATGACAGATCCAAACTTCCGGCGGGCTGCGTCCATGCAGCTTTCATCGCTAAAAGGCTCATCATTATAATTACAATTCTCTTCATCTTTTTTATTCTTTTCTCCGAATCCATTCGGCTATTTTCTTACTGATCAACGGCGCAAAATAACGATTGATATGGTGTCCATCGTTGTATTTAACACTGTCCTGGTAACCCACCATGTCCCAATACGGAACACTCAAATCATTGGCACATTCTCGAATTCGTTCATCAAACCCTGTAAAATGCGATGTTTCCAATTGATAAAACTCTTTCGAGATCGGCAATCGTACCAAGTAGACCTGTCCCTTGCCTTTAAGCGTTTCTATCAAACTTCTCAATGACTGCCAACGGTAGTCTGAGAATTCGAAATCCATTATTTCCGCTTGCTTGGCCAAAAGCTTACGCGACTTTCGTTCTTCAATTCTGGCTTGTGCGGTATCGCGGATAATCTCCAACCAACCATCTTTGTGGGTAATGGTTAAGCTTCCTTTTTTATAATAGTCCCAGGCCAAGTGACCCCAACCATATTTGTAATTGTGGTACAAAAAAGACAAATTCCTTTCTCCAGTGAATGAAGGCAGTTGATGTAAAAAATTTTGTTCATCGTGCGCCAAGGGGTACAGACTTTCTTCGCCCTTCCTTGCGGATACTGACCAAGGATCGACAGTAACGATAAAGATACCATCCTTGGATTCTGGGTCCAGCTTCTTGAGAATGGCCTGGGTATAAACATCACCATATTTTGACAACGAACCATTAAATGCGAAATTGAAAAATCCTCTCCCTCCATATTCGCCAAGAGCCCCAGGCTGTATGGCCTGCGAAGCCCGCGATGTTCCAATGATCAGATTCTTTTGTGCTGGGCCCACGCATTTGTAATAATCCAACACATTGTGCTCTGCGATAAACAGCAAAGACACGGCGTGCAGGATCGTCACGAAAATCAAGACGAAGAACAACTTCAGGAACCATATTTTTCGACTAGAAATGCGCATACAAAGTTCCAATGTTTTTAAACTCTCCCCAAGTGATCAAAGCGACAATGAGCAATAAGTAAAGCGACCAACGAATGGCACTCATGTGATGGGCAACATCCAATCCAAAATCGCGCAATCGGTTCCACCATTCGATGCCAATAAAACCAATAATCAACAATAGAAAGACCATGTTGCTCATTCCTGAAAAAACCACCCCAACGCCATTCATCATACCATTGACATGCATCAAGTGCGCAACAAAATCAAACCAACTCGAACTTGAAAAGATCAATGCTGTAGTGGACATCAGTAGAAAAAAAGGAATGATCATCGCTTGATCCAACCACATCGACTTTTTCTTGGCCTGCGCCAACTGTTCACTCCAATTCCATTTTAGCAATATGGGTAAAAAATACAATCCCTGGACTAGACCAAAAGCGATGTACTGGGTTTCTAATCCGTGCCAAATCCCCACCACCAAAAAAGAAACAATGATGGCCAAGACTATTCCTTTCTTGCCCCATGAACGCAGATAAAAGGTCAATGGTGTAAATAGATAATCCAATATCCATTGGGTAAATGAGATGTGCCACCGTTGCCAGAAGTTTCGAACTTGATTGGTGAAAAATGGAAATTTAAAATTCTGTATCAACGTTATACCCATAAGCAATGAGATGCCGATGACGAAGTTTGAATACCCAGAAAAATCGGCATAGATGTAGATGAAATTAAATACCCCTGCCAAAAGAAAACCAAAGAAAGAAGGCGTGTCCGTCCAAAGCATCAAGTAGAACGAATGAACCAAAGGAGCAATGGTCCATTTGGCAAAAGCCCCCCACAAAATGTAGCGCAGCCCTTGCGACATTTTCTTGGTATCCAATTCCAAATTTCCCAGTTGGGCCAATTGACCTTGAAAGGATTCCCATTTTTCAACTGGTCCGGAAATCAATTTCGGGAAATACATGGTGTAGATCAAATAGTCCAGAATACTGGGGGTTTCATCCCAGTCTTCTTGTCGCACTTTCACCCAAGAAGCGATGTGTTGGAAGGTATAAAAGCTCAAACCCAAAGGCATTACCCAATCCCCTCCCCAATGGCTCCACGAAGCGCCAGAAAGTTTATACAACAACAACAACAGCAGATTGACAATAATCGCCACTACGGCCCAAGGGATTCGCTTGGCCTCCTTGAGCACCCACCGCAAAGCCCATGCATTTGCCAATCCTGAAACCACCACAAAAATCAAAGCGGATAAATTGTCACCCAAAAAAACAACACTCGAAAAAAGAAGCACCCCAATTCGCCATTTGCGGTATTGGCCTTGCAAAGACCAAAAAATGATCGTTGATAGCAGTACTAACAAAACAAACGGTATCGAGTAGTAATCCATGCTTATTCAAATTAATGACAAGGCCACCAACAATCTTGTCCGTCAGTGATCATGTGCAGTACCAATCCCACTCCCCAAATTCTTGTAGACTTGAAAAACAACATTAAGATATAGGCTACAATCGCCGGCCAGGTGTGCAAAGGGTGAAATCCAATGCTACAGCGGCATGGGTCAAACATCGGAACAGCAAGCAGATGATCCAGGTCTACCAACATCGTTGCCATCAGGATGAAATATACTTTGAGAAAACGCTCTCCCTTCCAACGCAAAGCGATGAAAATTGGAAATACAAAATGTAATCCGTAATGAATGCCCGTTCTCAGAATGTCCATGCCTTATGGACGAATCAACTTTCCTGAAAGCTTTCGCTGACCTACGGTTGCCGCATAGAAATACGTTCCTGCAGGCATTCCCTGAAATGGAATAAAATTCGTTGACGCCCAATTTCCAATGTGCGCTCCAACTGCATTGTATAACACGATATCGGTTATCATTTCTGCACAATTCCATTGCCAACCTTCTGCCAAAACGACAACTGCCATATCCCATTTACTTGTATAAGGCACCCCTGCCGTAGCGCATGGAAAATCCAAAACACAGGTATCTTGATCGTACACAAAATAAATTTGTCCTTCAGTAAAATCGCCAGACAACACATTGGGATGATAGATTTGTGAAGTTCCTCCGATTTGCCCGAAATACTCCAGTTGCCCAGTAGCGACCGTATCTCCAGCAGCATTGATCATCCATGCCACATAAGGATAATTGATGAAATCATTGGTTGTTCCCGCAAAATCTACATTGACATTCCAAACCTCATTGGTTGAATCCAAAGTAACCTCTGTCACGCAGAAAGATGAGCAAGGAATATTACTTTGCGCCTGCAGGAAAACAGGGAAAAGAAACCCTATTGAAAACAAGAATTTATTCATAGCCCAAATATAAATAAACCCCATGACACAATCACTCAACGAAGGGAAGTATCACCAAGGCAGATGCGCTGTTGTTAGAGCAATTTTTAGGAAAGTTTAATTTCGTTCAACCAGAAACCGCTACATCTTTGCTAAAATTCAAAACCGATGAAAACAGCACTGATTACAGGAGCGTCTTCCGGCATAGGAAAAGAGCTCGCCACTTGTTTTGCGCAAGATGGCATTCACTTGGTTCTTACTGCCCGGAATACAGCAGAACTTGAAAAATTGGCATTGCCATTGAAACAAACCTATGGCATTCAAATCCACATTTTCTCCTGCGATCTCGCTGCTTCAGATGGTGCTGAAAAATTATTTGACTATTGCCAATCCTTAGGCATCCACATTGACTATTTGGTCAACAACGCAGGCTTTGGAGACACCGGTCTATTTGAGACGACTGATTGGAATAAAAATGAGCAGATGATTCAACTCAACATTACATCGCTCACCCATCTCTGTCGTTTGTTTGTTCCCAAAATGAAATCTGCAGGATTCGGACGAATTCTGAATGTGGCATCGACTGCTGCTTTTCAACCCGGCCCTACGATGGCGGTTTACTTTGCCACCAAGTCCTATGTCCTTCATTT
>CANHIV010000166.1 GCA_947460525.1 Flavobacteriales bacterium | reverse complement strand
GGGGTGTTGATTCAATGAGTGCGCCAAGTGTATTTTTATTTGCAGACGGTGCCGCAAGCGGCAATCCAGGCCCTGGAGGGTTTGGTTCATTGCTTCGCAGCGGAAAGCATGAAAAGGAAATGTCTGGCGGGTTTAGACGCACCACCAATAATCGGATGGAATTGTTAGCCGTTATAACAGGGCTGGAGGCTTTGACCACCAAGCCTTGTCATGTGACGGTGGTTTCGGATTCACGATATGTGGTGGATGCCTTTGAGAAAAATTGGATTGGCGGTTGGCAAAAAAGACAATGGAAGAATGTAAAGAATCCTGATCTTTGGAAAAGGTTAATCGCCGTTGTTGCTGAACACAAAGTGTCTTGGAAATGGATCAAAGGCCATGCGGGGCATGCGGAGAATGAGCGCTGCGATCAATTGGCTGTGCAGGCCAGACTAAAAGGCGGACTGCCCGCGGATACCTTTTTTGAAACGCAAGAAAGAGAAGGCTTATTTGATTAACAAGGTCAATGTGCCCTGGTCTTCAAATGGAACACCTCCAAATAATTTCCCTTCAACTTTCCAAACATAAACATCCTCACGACACATCTCTCCTTGGTAATAGCCGTCCCATCCCAATTTGGGATCTTCTGAGCGGAATATCAATTCTCCCCATTTATTGAAAATTTCTAGGGTGTATTCACTAACGGACCGATAATGGGGATGGAATACATTATTGTCAAAAGCGTATTTGTTGTATGTTCCATCTGTTGGTCCATCTGTCTGAGGGGTAAAAGCAGTAGGCATTTCAACAAAACCATCCGTAGTGACTGTCAATCCATCGGCTATGGTATAGGTACTTACACAACCTTGATTGCTCGTGCCTGTTAGGGTAATGGTATAGGTCCCTACCAAATCAAAATAGGGAAGGGGTTCAAACAATGAACTCGTTTGACCATTTCCAAAATTCCAGTGATAACTAACGGCACCTTGTGACAGATTGTTAAACACTGCGGAATCGATGACAGCTGATATGGGGTTGTCAATGATGACAAACGAAACATTGGGATTGGAGTAAATGGTGATGATGTTGGACAATGTCAATGTGTCGTAACTTCCGTCATAGCCATGTGCAATGCAGCTGACACTGTATAACCCATTTTCATTGTACGTGTGCTGCACGGATTCACCTGCTCCCGTATTCCCATCTCCAAATGCCCAAGTGATGCTTTCAGCATATTGACTTTGGCTATTAAAAGTTACTTGTGTTCCGGGACAACCATCTGCTTCTTGTTCAAAAAAGGCAACGGGTGGTGGAGGGGTAATGTTGATTTCCACGACGGCTGTATCACTGCACCATTCATTGCTGACAGCCAAAACGATAGGGAATTCGCCCCAAGTGGAAAAGTCATGATTGATGCCTGTCCATGTATTGTAATGGACATTCTCAAATTGCCAATCCGCGGCTAGTGTTCCACTGCCTGTTGTTGTATTGTTCACTGAGACATTGACACTTGGGAAAAGCTGAATCATTGGCGTTGCCGTGAAAGCTGCGACGATGGGCTCCATCACCTGAATAGCGAAATAAGAAGTAGTGGTACATCCGGAACCATTGGTCATGTTCAATACAACTTGGTACGTAGTGTCGCCAGAGTTAGCTGCGTCAAAAGTGTGTTGAGGCGATTCAAAAATGGAGGTTCCACCATCTCCGAAATTCCAAGAGAAATTCAAGATTTCTGGATTGTTGTCCGTGAACTGAACGGCCAATGGTCCGCAGCCTTGGAGCGTGGAAATGTTGATTTGAGGCACAGGCACAGGAAGCATCCCCAATTGAATCGTGGTATTGCATCCAAATGAGTTGCTAATTACATAAAGTGAATTGATAATAGGGGATAATGTGGCAGAACTTCCATTGGCGTTAGTAAGTACCGCACCATTAAGCGTATTCCAGGTATAGGCCATGTTATTCGGGAAAATTTGAACGGGTACACTTTGTCCGGGACAGATGTTGGCGTTAGAGATGTTGCTTGTTGGATTGGCAATGATACTGACTGTTACCGTGTCGGAATTTGGAGGGCAAACCCCATTATATCCCGTAATGATGTATTGTCCGGACATGCTGAATTGCGCGGCGCCCAAATCAATATTGTTGCCATTTAAACTTCCGCCATTAGGTGTGGTCCATTGGATATTCCCTCCACCGCCAACGTTGGCTTGAAGTACAAAAGGAGAATTTAAACAAATGTTGCTCGCTGTGATGATGTCAACTTCTGGACTTGCATTGGAAGTGACGGAGAGTGTTGAGGCAGTAACGCCACATTCATTTTCCGCAGTTGCTGTTACCATGAAATCTCCATTTACCAAATAAAATGCGGTGTCTCCGATCGTGCTCAAGGGCATTGGATTGGACCAATTGAAACTCGTGTCACTGGAAGCCCATACAGCCACAGTGTCACCTACACACAAAATGGAATTGTTGGTGCTCAAGTTCAAAATGGGCAAAGGACCATCTTCAATCATATCAAAAGACAAGGTCTGGGGCTCAGAGCATGGAATGCCCATGTCTTGAATGGTTACGGTATAACTTCCAGGTCCGAGGTTGTTGGCGTTGGGCGAATTCAAACTCCCATTGTGCGACCAATCATAATGGAAAGGACCAATTCCGCCGTCTACCTGAACAGAGGCGGTTCCATTGTCCATGTTGCAACCGGAAGGAACCGTAGTCAATGATGCATCAAAAGCATTGGTGCAAGAAATGAAATCAATCAAAACCCCTGAATCATAAGTGCCATCGCCGCCATCACCAATGATGAGTTTGAAGTGATAAGTTTGACAAGGCACAACACGAATTTTAGGAGAGAGCACCACCGTGTGCCCATCGTATTGCAATGATGTCCCACCCATGTTGTTGACGAAGTAGGCGCTATTGTCCGTGGCATTGACGTTGTTGATGCTGACGGGGATATTGTTGGGTAATCTCGCAATGTTGTAATTGTTATAGCTTCCGCCTGTTGCTGTCGGTCCGCTGACGAAGAAACCAAATGCATCATTGAATCCCTCATTCACATATTCAGGATATTCCTCTGATCCAAAAATAAATCGAATGGTAAGTGTGTCACATTGTGGAATCACATCCAATTCAAAAACACAGACATCGTGCGTTGCGGTAGGCTCTATCCCTGTAAGTTGAGGGTCATTCAAAGAAACGCCGTTATTGGTAGATAAGCCGGGAGAATTGTTGGGTCCTGCTGCACCTGTGGCGTTTCCTGTCGTAAGCAGCACCCCATTGGTAATGCCCAAGTTGGTGGTTTGTCCATTGCTAAAAGATCCATATGCATTGGGACTGCAATTGATAACCGGATTGCCTACAATGGTGACGCCATTTCCAGCCAAAGAATTGCCCATTTCAAAAGTACTTCCTCCACTCAGAATTTGTATTTGTGACCAACCCGGAAAAACCAAGCCAACGAGTATGAGGATGATGGAGACGACTTTGAAATCTCTTTTGTACATATTTCAATCTTTTGTTCCCGCAATTTACGTCATTTCGGTGAGTTTTGTTCCAATCTATTCTCCCCCTACTTTTGTGTCATGTCTAAAGTTCTATTCGTTTTTGTTTGCATTTTGCAATTCTCCATTTCTGCGTTATCGCAGGATGCCTGGAAAGGTGCCGTATTCCCAGAGTACAATTATTTCTTTTCAGATGAGCGACCCAGCATGATCGTTCAGCATGATGATGTACCTGGCGAATTATCCATTTTTTTGAATGGAGGAAGAGTGGTCTTTAAAGAAATGGTGACGACAGGAAAGCAATACCATTGGGAAGTATTGCCCATTGAAAAGCATGAAATGAACTTGCTTAAGGATGGTCAGATTGAGGTTCCTATCGGTGTAATATGGAATGGGAAGATTATAAGAGATACCCTTGAAATAAGAACATTAACAAGAAAAGACAACGCGGTTCGAATTCACTTTCCCTCTGGGAGTTTAGAGACTTCACTATCTACGCACCCGCATTTTCCGCAAGCGGACAAAAGGGTTCCTTTTTTTCCATTTGGATTTTATGCACGTGAGCGTGATGATTTTGAGTGGATTCTTCGAACAGAGGCGATGAATGGTTTCAATCTTTATTCT
>CANHIV010000165.1 GCA_947460525.1 Flavobacteriales bacterium | reverse complement strand
GCCTGTATCATTGTGCTAGATAAGGAAGGAGCCGAGAACCGCACTGGCATTTTTATGATGGATGCCAGCAAGGGATACGAAAAAGACGGAAACAAGAACCGCCTTCGTGAACAGGATTTACACTTAGTGGTGGATGTGTTTAACCGCCAACAGGATGTAGCCAAGTTTGCTCGCTTTGTGCCGAACGAAGAAATTGAAAAGAACGAATTCAACTTAAACATTCCTCGATACATCGACACGCAAGAGGAAGAAGACATTCAAGACCTCAACGCACATTTGAATGGAGGCATTCCGAATCGGGATGTAGAAAGCCTAGATGGGTTCTGGCAAGTTTATCCGAGTTTGAAAAAGGAACTTTTTGCTCCATTACGGGATGGGTATAGCCAGCTTAAGGTACACACCACTGCCATCAAGGAAAGCATATTTGCTCACCCAGAATTTGTGGCCTATGGCAAGGAGCTGGATGCCGTTTTTGAGGCGTGGAAAGCGGATGTAAAAACCGAACTGGAAGGCATCTCTTCCACGACCAAACCCAAAACTTTGATTTTTGATGTGGCCGAAAAGCTGCTGGCGAGTTATGAGAACAAGGCGCTCATTGACCGTTACGACATTTACCAGCACCTCATGAATTACTGGACAGAAGTGATGAAAGATGATGTGTATATGCTCATTGAAGACGGTTGGGTGGCCAAGGTGAGACGCATTGTAGAAAAGAACGCCAAGGGCAAGGAAGTGGACAAAGGATGGACCTGCGATCTGCTACCCCAGCGTTATATTATAGAAGAGTATTTTGCGAACGAGCAAGCCGCTTTGCAGCAATTGGAAAGTGAATTGGAATCACTCCAAGCAGAAATTAGCAATTACGAAGAAGAACATGCGGGCGAGGAAGGTTTATTAGCTGATGCTGCCAACGACAAAGGCAAATTCACCAAAGCCACGGTGAGCAAACGCCTCAAGGAAATAAAAAGCGACCCAAGTGAAAAGGAAGCATACCAACTGTTACAGAACATTGAGAAGCTTTTTGATAAAATAGCAACGCTCAGCAAAGAACTCAAAGAAAAGACCGCACAGCTGGATGAGATGTGCATGAAGCAATACGACAAACTGAGCGAAGCCGATGTGAAGCTGTTGGTGATTGAAAAGAAATGGATGAGCACCTTACAAACCAACATCAATGGTGAAATAGATGCCATCTCACAACGCTTAACAGCACGCATTAAGGAATTGGGCGAGCGCTATGACGATACACTTGGAGCCATTGATTCCAATGTGAAGGAACTGGAGGAAAAAGTGAATGCACACCTTCAAAAAATGGGATTGGTATGGAGCTGATTTCAAACAAGACCATTGAAAAAACCATATTTACCATTCGGGAGGTACAGGTTATTCTCGATAAAAATTTAGCCGCCTTTTATGATGTAAAGCCCATACGATTGCGGGAGCAAGTGAAACGGAATGCCAATCGTTTCCCTGTAGATTTTGTTTTTCAATTATCCGCTGATGAGATTGAAGTCCTGTTATCGCAAAATGCGATACCTTCCAAACAAAAAATGGGATTGGTATGGAGCTGAGTAAATTGGAAAACGCACTCTACACGGATATTTGTAAGATGGTAGAGGAGGCCAGAATGCATGTGGCTGCTACGGCCAACCAGTCAATTACACTTTTGTATTGGAAGATTGGCGAGAGAATTCACAATGAACTCCTTGATGGCCAGCGCGCTGAATATGGAGGTCAAATTCTGATGCAGCTGGCGACACATTTACAAGAGGCCTATGGTAAGAGAGGATTTCAAGAGCGAAACATTCGAAGAATGATTCAGTTTGCACAAAGCTTTCCATATTTTGAAATAGTGTCGCAAGCTGCGACCAAATTGAGTTGGTCGCACTTTATTGAACTATTATCAGTAAAAGAAGAAATTAAAAGGGATTTTTATCTCACCTTAAGCATGAACGAAAATTGGGGGCGCGATACCCTCCGACAAAAAATAGATGGGTTGCTTTACGAGCGCACTCAAATTAGCAAACAACCCGATGAGTTTATTAAAGCCGAACTTGCCAATATGCGCAGTGGTGATGCTTTTTCACCGGAATTGATATTCAAAAGCCCTTATTTTCTAGACTTTACTGGTCTAAAAGGAACCTACAGCGAAAAAAGTCTCGAGGATAGTTTAATCCAATCTCTTGAGCAATTTATTATGGAGCTGGGCATTGGCTTTACCTTTATTGAAAGGCAAAAGAGAATGATCATTGATGGGGAAGATTTTTATCTTGACTTACTATTTTACCATCGCAAATTGAAGCGGCTTGTTGCCATTGAGCTAAAATTGGGAAAGTTCAAAGCAGCCTACAAAGGACAGATGGAACTTTACCTTCGTTGGCTTGATAAATTCGAAAAGCAGCCAGGTGAAGAAACCCCCATCGGATTGATCATGTGCACTGAGGGTAGCCATGAACAAATAGAATTATTACAGTTGGAGACTACAGGAATTAAGGTAGCCGAGTATTTCACCGAATTACCAGAAAAACATCTGCTAAAAGCAAAATTGCATAAAGAGCTGGAACAAAAACGATCACTGTGGATAAATTCAAATGCCGATTTTAATGAATAAGCCACCTTCAAAAAATGGGATTGGTATGGAACTAACTAAAACCAAATTCAAACAAACCGAGGTGGGATTGATTCCAGAGGATTGGAATTACGATTTATTAGATAATCATACGAAAAGGGGAAGCGGACACACTCCCAATAAAAAAATAAGAGAGTATTATGAAGGCAGCATTGTTTGGGTTTCTTTAGCTGACTCAGATAAATTAGACAGAGGTAAGATAGATTCTTCCCAGATAACCATATCAATGAAAGGCATTGCAAACTCTTCTGCGGTTCTGCATCCTAAAGGTGTTGTTCTGATGTCGAGAGATGCTGGAATTGGTAAATCTGGAGTAGCTGGCTGTCAGTTATGTGTAAGTCAACATTTCATTACTTGGGATTGTAATGAAAAGACTATTCATAATTGGTTTCTATATTATTGGTTACAATTCAAAAAAAAAGAATTTGAAAGGATAGCCATTGGCTCCACAATCAAGACCATCGGATTGCCATTTTTTAAAAAATACAATCTTGTATTACCACAATTTGAAGAACAAAAGGCCATTGCCACCGCATTGAGCGATGTGGATGAACTCATTGCCAAGCTCGAAAAACTCATCGAGAAAAAGAAAGCCATCAAGCAAGGAGCCATGCAAGCGCTGTTAACGCCACCCCACAAAGGCGGGAAGCGATTGGAAGGGTTTAGTGGGGATTGGGTGGAGAAAAAGCTAGGGAATGTTGCAGATTTCTTCAAAGGGAAAGGCTTGCCGAAATCCGAAATCAATGAGAGTGGTAAATTTAAATGTATCCATTATGGAGAATTGTTCACTAAATACAATCAAATAATAAGTTCAATAAAAAGTAGAACAAATAAAACCAATGATGCATTTTATTCTAAAAGCAATGACGTATTGATGCCTACATCAGATGTAACTCCAAATGGTTTAGCTACTTCAAGTTCTATTTATGAGGATGATGTAGTACTTGGTGGCGATATCCTAGTTATAAGACCGAAACCTGAAATATTAGGAAGTTACTTAAGCTATCAAGTGGCTAATAATAAGCATCAAATTATGACTTTAATTAGCGGAACGACAGTATATCATTTGTATGGTTCTGATATGGCTAAATTCAAGTTTTATGTTCCAGAAATCGAAGAGCAAAAAGCAATTGTGAGCATTTTTATTGATTTAGAAGCGGAAATACTAAAATTAGAAACTGAAAGATTTAAAACCATTTCTATCAAACACGGAATGATGCAAGAGCTATTAACTGGAAGAACGCGCTTGGTATGAGCAGCAACTGCATAGGCAAAACCGGTTCAAACCATCCCTTGCTCATGTAGAAAATCCACAAAAACCTGAACCAAGCAATTCGCTATTTAAGTTTTTGGTCAATTTATTTAATTAGCTTTGGGCTTGTTTAAAGAAATTAATGAAATCCTTTACTGCAGGCCAATACATCCACCAGGGTTTCCATAAGAGTTTTCAGCCCAATCCCATCAACAGAGAATGGGCCATAGACAACATGGAGAT
>CANHIV010000164.1 GCA_947460525.1 Flavobacteriales bacterium | reverse complement strand
TCTCACCATTGCGGTTGTACCGATTGAAACGATCAACACTACTGACAAAACCCATGGTGTATTTGGTGATACCCATTAAAAATCCTTCCGTAGAATACTCCTTGGCCTTTCCTTCTTCTTTATTGGCCACAAAAGGAATGAGCCAATGTACTTTACCATTGGGATAATAGATGGTCTTTGTACCCTCTCTCTGGTTGTTTAAGAAGTACGTAGATTCCAACTTTACGCCCAACGTATCGTAACTCACCTCTAGTCCATTCTTCTTTCCATCTGCATAATTGATTTCTTTTTCTAATCTTCCAGCAGCATCAAAAAACTTCCACGTGGAATCAATGACTCCATTGGATCTTTTACCTGAACTGATGAGTACTCCTTTCTCATTGTATGTTTTCCAAAACCCATCTGGCTGTCCATTAACAAACCAACCCTCACTGGACATCACACCATTCTTGTGATAAAACTTCTTGAACTCTTTTTGGGACCAACCCACATGAGAAAACACAATCAAAAACAAGAAAAAAGAAAATTGAAATATTCTTTTCACACATGAATACTCTAAAACAATAAAAAATTTCTTTTTAAAAAAAAGAGATTTAGGATATATAGAGCTGTTCATATGGTTGGCAAATAGTTTAAAGGAAGTTTGTAATTTACGTAATTCACAATTTTAACGGGTTTATTAACAAGTTTTGCATCATTTAAAACGCTGATTTTCATGTTACCCAAGTAGGTTATGAATAATTGAACAGATAACGTCATCGTGGAAAAGTAGTTGACTCTAAGTGGTGTTGATAATGGGGCTAATAACTGAAATGTGATGTGTACAAATACCCAAAAGAAAATTTGGTTCATAGAGAAGAAAGTAATAGGCTCATGGATGATGAATGAAAACAAATAAACTTTTGCAAGGTTTTCAACAGCTATTAACAATCCAAAAAACAGAAATGTAGATAAAAGAAATTGTACTTTTGGTGAATGAAAGTTATTATCGGAAGTGATCACGCCGGATTCACCATGAAGGAGCAATTGAAAACATGGTTGGCGGAACAAAATCATGAATGTATAGATGAGGGTTGTCATTCAGAAGACAGTGTTGATTATCCAGACTATGCGCATGCAGTAGCTCTTAAAGTTGAGAGCGAAGATAGTTTAGGAATTCTCTTGTGCGGTTCAGCAAACGGAGTTTGTATTACAGCAAATAAACATGCTGGGATTAGAGCGGCTCTCTGTTGGACAAAGGAGATTTCTTCTTTGGCCAGACAGCACAACGATGCCAACATTGTTTGTATTCCAGCAAGATTTATTTCGTTGGATGAAGCAAAGGAAATTGTAACTGCTTTCCTAACCACTGAATTTGAAGGGGGTCGTCACCAGAATCGCGTCAATAAAATCTGCATGTAATGAAAAGAATATTCATTTTACTATTGATCTGTGCTCCCTTTTTTACGGTTGCACAGCGAAACACAGCTGAAACATTTGGCCAAAATATTTCTGTCCAAGAATTGAAGAAGCACTTGTATGTATTGGCATCCGATGCTTATGAGGGTAGAGAGACAGGAATGGAGGGACAGCGTAAGGCTGCTCAGTATTTGGATGAGTACTATGCACAGATAGGCATTCCTACACAAAGACAAATTTTTCCTTTGAAGCGATTGAGTTATTTGACCTCCACTGTTCAAATATCTACTTCTGCAGATGCACCATTGGAGACATTTAATTTTATTCAGGACTTGTATTTTTTCAGTACAGAAAAAACGCAGCGCATAGAAGTTAAAGATGTGGTTTTTGTAGGCTATGGAATCAGTGATGAAAAGTGGGATGACTACAAAGGTCTTGATGTTAAAGGGAAGGTGGTATTTTGTTTATCAGGCGAGCCTGTAAAAAAGGGCAAGAGTTTGATTACTGGTACTGAAGCCTATTCTGAGTGGAGCGTGGATATGGAAATGAAGAGAAGGACTGCATTGGAAAAAGGCGCTATTTTGTTTGTACAGATAGATCAAAAGTTTGACCAGTACATGGGCAGGGTAAAGTATTATTTGCAGACACCCAGAATGACATTGGATCGCACGGGTGGAGTAGAAGATGAAGAAGAGGTTAGGATTCCATATTTGCATTGTTCTTCTCGCATGGCGGAAAAGATATGTCAAGCCTTTGGTTTGCCATCCTACAGTGTATTGCAGAAAAAAGCCAATGCTAAAAAAGGTGTGAAAGCCAAATCGCCCAAAGGAATGATGGCGGTGAACTTCCACGTGAAAAGAGAGGATTTGGTATCCGACAATGTGTTGGCTTTTTTAGAAGGAACGGATCCTGAGTTGAAGGCAGAGATTGTTGTTGTCAGTGCGCATTATGATCACGTTGGAATTATTGATGGCCAGATACACAATGGTGCAGATGATGATGGATCAGGTACCGTAAGCGTAATGGAAATTGCCCGTGCATTTAAAACTGCAAAAGACAAGGGCATGGGTTCCAAGCGAAGCGTATTGTTCTTGCATGTGAGTGGTGAGGAAAAAGGATTGTTGGGTAGTGAATGGTATTCTGATCACCCTGTCTATCCATTGGCCAATACCGTTTGTGATTTGAACGTAGACATGGTAGGAAGAAAGGATGCGGATCATGAAGATGGTCGTTATGTGTATTTGATAGGGTCTGATAAATTGAGTACGGATTTGCACAAGATATCTGAGGAGGCCAATAAGAAGTATACCCAATTGAATTTGGATTACACGTACAATGATCCCAATGATCCCAATCAATTTTATTACCGCTCTGACCATTATAACTTTGCCAAGCATAACATTCCTGTAATTTTTTATTTCAGTGGTGTGCATGAGGATTACCACAAACCAGGCGATGATCCAGAGAAAATCATGTATGAAAAGATGGCTGAGATTGGAAAGTTGGTATTTCATACCGCGTGGGAAGTAGCCAATCGTCCTGAAAGATTGAAAGTGGATGTGGCCAACGATTTTGAAGAAAGATAAATTCAAGAAATAGATAAAAATTTTAATTCGATACAAATGCAAGAAATTTTAAAAACCTTAGGGTTAGAAGCAGTAAATGCTGGAACGTCAACGGGATTGAAGTTCATGGGATCAGGAGAAGTAATTTCTTCTTATTCACCAGTAGATGGAAAGCACATTGCTGATGTGAAGTCCACTACAAAAGAAGAGTATGAGCAAGTGATTTTAACGGCCCAAAAAGCGTATCAAGAGTGGCGTTTGATGCCAGCACCAAAGCGTGGTGAGATTGTTCGTCAGTTTGGCGAAAAATTGCGTGCAAAGAAAGATGCATTGGGAAGATTGGTGAGTTATGAAATGGGAAAATCCTTGCAAGAAGGATGGGGAGAGGTTCAGGAGATGATTGATATCTGTGATTTTGCCGTGGGATTAAGTCGTCAGTTGTATGGTTTGACCATGCACAGTGAGCGACCAGGACATAGAATGTATGAGCAATGGCATCCGCTAGGAGTGGTAGGTATTATTTCTGCTTTCAACTTCCCAGTTGCGGTATGGAGCTGGAATTCAGCATTGGCTTGGATTTGCGGAGATACTTGTGTTTGGAAGGCATCTGAAAAAGCACCTTTGTGTTCAGTGGCTTGTCAAAACATTTGGAATGAGGTTGCCAAAGAAAACAACTTGCCTGAAGGGATCTCTTGTATCATCACAGGAAAAGTTCAAGAAGGAGAGTGGTTGGTAACAGACACCCGTGTTCCATTGATTTCTGCTACAGGTTCTACCCGCATGGGAAGAATAGTAGGAGCCAAAGTAGCTGAGCGTTTTGGAAAGAGTTTGTTGGAATTGGGAGGAAACAACGCGATTATCGTTACGGATAGTGCAGATTTGAAAATGTGCATTCCAGCGATGGTCTTTGGTGCAGTAGGAACTGCAGGACAACGTTGTACCACTACACGTCGTTTGATTATCCATGAGAGCTTATATGCAGCAACCAAAGAGAGCTTGGTAAAAGCTTACGGACAATTGCGCATTGGTGATCCATTGGATGCCAACAACCACGTAGGTCCGCTTATCGATAAAGATGCAGTGAACAACTACTTGAATGCCATTGAGCAAGCCAAGGCACAAGGCGGAAAAGTATTGGTAGAAGGAGGCGTTTTAGAAGGTGAGCAATACACCTCTGGATGTTATGTGAAGCCTTGTAT
>CANHIV010000163.1 GCA_947460525.1 Flavobacteriales bacterium | reverse complement strand
CCCAAGGAAAAATTCAAACCGGGTGATTGATTGTCCACTCCATCAATAATCTGAAGGGTCCTTACCGGTGAAGTAGAATTGAAACCTCTGGTGTTGATGATCCGGAATCCCAAAGAAGCGGTCGTCAAATCGACACCCTTCAAAGAACCGAGACTCTCATAGAAATTTCCCGTAGCACTGGACTTGATGGCTTTCAAATCCAAGGTTTCGATGGTCAATGGACCCTGTCTGACTTTCTCACTGATCCTCTCCCCGCGGATATCCAATACAGGACCACTTGAGGTGGGTTCCTGCATTTGCACCAACACCGCACTCTCAGGCTTACTGAAGCTCTGCTCTTGGGTTTCGTAGCCGATAAAACTAAAAATGAGGACACAAGGAAATTTTTTGGGGTCAATATTAAATTGACCATTTTCATCGGCAATCACTCCGTTGGAGGTGCCCTTTTCCTGAATCGCTACTCCTGGTAGAGGAATACGCTGATTGGCCTCTTGAACTTTTCCTTTGACGGATTGCCCAAAAAGCCACTGCGCCGGGAACATTAAGATCCCTAAAAGTAGTGTTTTGATATTCATGACAAAGCGAATATCGCGCTTTTAGGCGAAATTCCCCGGCCTTGCCTCTTTCATTATCCCAAGTACGCTGTCAATAACATCCTCTACAGATGGCTTACTGAAGTAATCACCATCGGTTCCATAAGCCGGTAAATGCGGCTTGGCCGTTAAAGTTGAGGGTGCTGAATCCAAAAATTGATAGCCGCCTTGGCGGGTTAGTATGTCATTCAAAATATAAGCGGATGCCCCTCCTGGTACATCTTCATCTACAATCAAAAGACGATTGGTCTTTTTCAACGACTGCAAACAAACACCCGTAGTATCAAACGGCAACAAGGTTCTCGCATCAATCAGCTCTATTGAAATCCCCTCCGCTCTTAATTCTTTCACGGCTGCTGCGCAAATATGGAAAGTCGAACCATAAGAAACCAAAGTCAAATCCTCTCCTGTCTCCACCACCTCTGCTATTCCGATTGGCGTTCTGTAGGCCCCCAAATTCGAAGGCATGGATTCTTTTGAACGGTATCCATTCAAGCACTCCACCACCAACGCTGGTTCATCGCTCTCCAACAAAGTAGCATACATCCCTGCCGCTTGTGTCATGTTTCTGGGCACACAAACCACCATCCCTCTAACACTATGAATGATAGCACCCATGGGACTTCCACTGTGCCAAATCCCTTCCAATCGATGCCCGCGAGTGCTGATTATTGCAGGTGCCTTTTGTCCACCTGCTGTTCTGTAACGCACACTCGCCAAATCATCTCGCATGATCTGCAAAGCGTAATAGATGTAATCCAAATACTGAATCTCTGCCACTGGGCGCAATCCACGCATGGACATTCCTATGGCTTGACCCAAAATGGTGGCTTCTCTGATACCCGTATCCGCAACTCTTAATTCACCATACTTTTCCTGCAACCCTTCACAAGTTTGATTCACGCCACCAATTTTCCCTACATCCTCACCAAAAATCAAAACTTCTGGACGCTTGCCCAATTGATAATCCCAGAACTCTCTTAAAATCACACGTCCATCTACCATTTCAGCTTGTGCATCGTACTGCACATCTACAGCACCCACCTTCATCACGCTCAAAGTTCCCTCATTGTACAACTCGCTGCTGTACATTTTGGTGTACTTGTCAAAAAGATATTTGGACCATTGCACCAAGCCCTGCACAGCGGGATCACCATTGGCTTTGCGAATGATGCGATGAATAGCAGACATCATGTCTTTTCTTCCCGGCTCCTTGCTCTTTAAAAAAGCATCCGCAATTTCAGTACAAGCTGGAATAGCGCGAATTCCCTCAAAATGGGCACGCGTCGTTTTCACATCCTCGTCAACGGAAACCCTGAAGCTTGCCCAAGCCTCTTTTTGCTCTTGACGAACAAAGTTCTTGGCCTCTTGCTGTATGGCTTCCAACTCTTCTTCAGAAGAGATGCCTTGCGCCAAAATGAATTTCTTGAATTGCACCAAGCAATCCCAATCCTGGTACCAATCCAACAATTCTTGTGACTTGTACCTTTCATGAGAGCCCGAAGTACTGTGCCCTTGGGGTTGGGTCAATTCTTCAACATGAACCAAAACGGGTACGTGCTGCTCACGACAAAGCTTCACCGCTTTGGCGTAAGTCAACACCAACTCCGCATAATTCCAACCCTTAACTTTAAATATTTTAAATCCTTCACCATTGTCATTTAGGTCAAAACCCGACAACACCTCTGAGATACTTTCTTTTGCCGTTTGAAATTTCTTGGGAACACTGATTCCCCATCCATTGTCCCAAACGCTCATGCACAAAGGAACATGCAGCACAGCAGCTGCGTTCATGGTTTCCCAGAACAAGCCTTCTGACGTTGAGCTGTCCCCAATCGTACCAAAAGCAACTTCATTTCCTTTATCGGTAAAATGCACCCAATCGTGCAATTCTTGAACATTTTTAAATACTTTACTCGCTTGCGCCAATCCCAACAATCTGGGCATTTGGCCACCCGTGGGTGATATATCAGAAGATGAATTGTACATCTCCATCAAATTCTTCCAATTGCCATCAGCGTCTATGGATCTGGTGGCATAATGTCCTCCCATTTGACGACCGCCACTGGCTGGCTCTTGCTCAACATCTGTATGGGCATACAAAGCTGCAAAATATTGACGAATCGTTAATTCGCCTATTGCCATCATAAAAGTCTGGTCTCTGTAATATCCTGAACGCCAGTCGCCCTTTTTGAAAGCACGCGCCATAGCGATTTGGGCCAATTCTTTGCCATCACCAAAAATGCCGAATTTGGCCTTTCCCGTGAGCACTTCTTTTCTACCCAATAAAGAAGCCTCGCGGCTGACCCAAGCGAGGCGATAATCGTTTAACAAAGTCTGTTGTGAGCTTAAGCCCGACTGATGTATGGACAACGAAAAATTTGACATGAGGCAAAGATAATTCTTTGCACCTCTGCCTCAGTCAATTTTTCCTTTTAAAATCAATGGCCCTTAGCAGCCAAATAACGCTCTGCATCCAAGGCTGCCATGCAACCTGTACCTGCAGCTGTAATGGCCTGACGGTAGGTCTTGTCTGCCGCATCTCCGGCTACAAACACTCCTTCGATATTGGTCTTGGCTGTTCCAGGAACATTCAAAATGTAGCCTACTTCATCCGTGTTGATCCATGGCTTGAAAACATCGGTATTGGGTTTGTGTCCAATGGCCACAAAAAATCCAGTGGCTTCCACTTCTCTCTTCTCCGTTCCATTGATTACAAAACGAGCGCCTGTAACACCATCTGTTCCCAAAACTTCCTCTGTCACTGCATTCCAAATCACTTCAATGTTGGGCGTATTCATTACACGATGCTGCATGGCCTTGCTGGCGCGCATTTTATCGCTTCTCACGATCATGTAAACCTTCTTGCACAACTTGGCCAAGTACGTAGCTTCTTCCGCGGCTGTATCACCAGCACCCACTATCACAACGTCTTGGTTTCTGTAGAAAAATCCATCACAAACTGCGCATGCACTTACACCACCACCAATGTCTCTCAAACGCAATTCGCTTTCCAATCCCAACCATTTGGCAGAAGCCCCAGTAGAGATAATAACCGAGTCAGCGCTTACCACATGCTTGCCATTGTCAAATTCAACAAAATGCTTGGGACCGGTAAAATCAACCTTGGTCGCCCAACCGCTTCTGATATCTGTACCAAAACGCGCTGCTTGGTTTTTCAAGTCTTCCATCATTTCAGGACCCTTCACACCTTGTGGATATCCTGGGAAATTGTCTACCTCTGTGGTATCCATCAACTGACCTCCAGGTTGGTTACCCATGTACATCACAGGCTTTAGGTCTGCGCGTGCAGCATAAATTGCCGCAGTATATCCAGCAGGGCCACTGCCGATGATCAAACAATGAACGTGTTCGTTAGCTTCCATATCTTCTTTCAAATTTTCAACAAATATAATCGGGTCAGTTATTAATCAAAATTCAAGTTGTGGGTTTTGGGTCGACGGTTATGGGTTGTGGGTTGTGGGTTATAGGCTTGGGGTTGATGGGCTTGGGGTTGATGGGCTTGGGGTTGATGGGCTTGGGGTTGATGGGCTTGGGGTTGATGGGCTTGGGGTT
>CANHIV010000162.1 GCA_947460525.1 Flavobacteriales bacterium | reverse complement strand
GTTGCACCACTAGGGTTGTGTTTAAATTCTAAAATAATATTTTTATGATGTGCACTTACTTTAAAATCCGTGATCATCTCAAGAATATCCTCATCCATTCGTTCCGTTCTAGAAAGATCCAAAAGCACCTGTGTCTGTGCTGGTATTTTGGCAAAGGTTTCTTTCAGCAATGGTCGATTCAAAAATGTTACTTCCTGCTGAAAACGAATGAGGTAATTGCCTTCATGCTCATGTAAGGTTATTCCTTTCTTGAAATTTCTTTTGACAACAAAGAACAATCCCACCAATAATCCCACGCCAATTCCTTTAAGCAAATCAATGCTTAAGATGGCAACAAGTGTGATTATAAAAGGGATGAATTGAATTTTGCCTTGTTTCCAGATATCCATAAAAATGGAGGGCTTGACCAATTTATAGCCCACAAATATGAGAATAGCCGCCAAGCTAGCCAATGGGATTTGGTTCAACACAAAAGGAAAAAACAAGACGCTGATGACCAACCAAAGTCCATGAAGAATGGTTGAAGTTTTGTGCGTTGCTCCAGCAGCTATATTGGCTGTGCTTCTAACAACAACACTGGTAACTGGAATTCCTCCAATTAAACCTGAAACAATATTTCCAACACCCTGGGCGATCAATTCTAAACTGGATGGGGTGTTTCTTTTTTGAGGGTCCAATTTGTCTACGGCCTCTATTCCTAAAATGGATTCTAAACTCGCCACCAACGCTATTGTGATACCGATGGTCCAAACGTGAACATTGGTCCATGCATGCCAATCCGGAAATCGCAATTCCAACATCCAATCTGAAAATTTTTCTACCCTTGGAACAGAAACAAGATGCTCTACGGATACTGACCAACCAATCCATCCTTGTGAAAGTATGGTATACAAAACTCCAACCATAACCACCACCAAAGTGCCGGGTATAAACTGAAAGGTTTTATTCTTTTTGAAAACTTTTGTTTCCCAAATCAATAAAATAACAATGCTGAGTAATCCAATCAACGCTGCTCCAGGTGATATTTTAAAAAATGCTTGTAGGATTTCAGAAAATGTATTTTCACCATCCATTTGTGAGAAATCTTCATCGCCTTCAAAGTCATGATCATAACCCATCAAGTGCGGAATTTGCTTCAATATCAATATAAGTCCAATGGCCGCCATCATCCCTCTAATGACATTATTGGGAACATACTCTCCCAATTTTCCAGCCTTAATAAAACCAAATAAAATTTGGAAAACACCAGCGATAACAACGGCCAAAAGAAATTGGTGAAAATCACCCAACTGCAGAATAGCTGCTGCAACAATAACGGTAAGACCAGCGGCAGGTCCTGAAACACTCAAGTGCGAACCACTGATTATTCCAACAACAATTCCTCCTGCCATGCCTGCAAGCAATCCTGCAAATGGGGGAGCACCTGAACCAAGTGCTATTCCTAGACACAAGGGCAATGCCACCAAAAACACCAGTAGTGATGGCAATAGATTAGCGTAAATATTTTTCAAAACGAAACTTTATGGGTGTAAAGCGACCCTAAGTTACAACGAAAAAAAGAGAACAATGAAATTACATTTCAAGAGTTTTGAAATGGGCCAATAACAAGTTCCAAACATCTTTTCTCCAATGTTCAGTGAGCCAACCGGCGTGCTCTTCAGGGACCCCAATTTGATTAAAGTGCAATCTCGTTCCGCCGTTGTCCATATCCGTAAGCTCGATGTGCACGATAGTGTGAATCCCTCTTAGGAAATATTCATGGCGCCAAGCCATTACGATATACTCATCTTGCTCCAGAGATAAATAATAACCGCTGACCTTTTTATTCTCTGATTGAAAATAAGTGCCAGACTCAGAATGAAATTCGGCATGCAATCCAGTGATAGAAAAAAACACCTTGGCATCTGTCAATGCTTCATACACAGCTTTGCGCGAGGCGGGGATTTCAGTGATCTGAAAAATATTCTCTGTTTTTAATTTCATGTTGATACGGCGTTAATCGTTTTGTTGATCCATCTCCTCATACATCTTTCGTACCAACAAATTTAGTTTTCGCATGTACTCACTTTTCAACCAATCTCTATAGTTTTCCGTACTCTTGGATATACAATAACTGTAATGTTTTACGCGGCTCTTGACGTCCAACTCAAGCACTTTAACCAAGTCCAATGCATCATATACATCTGCTGCATTCTCTTGGATGATGGTGGCGTGCTGCTGAATGGAAACATCCAATACATCTTTCGCCTTTCCACCGGCCTTCATCACCCGGAGGTAATGTTCTTTGATATCAAAATCAATGAATGGTGAATTCTTGAATTGATCTCTCACCTCAGGCGTCATTTCATATTTGGTCTCTCTTTCCATGACCTCATCTGAAATGATGCTCTCGATGTAGGCATTGGGATGAGCAAAAATCTCTTGCCAATCAATGTAGGACTCCCATAGACCAAAGCGCTTGGAGTTGTTTCCTAAATCAATGACGTTAAAAGTTTCTTTGTTCGGTATCAATCGAGATCCGCGACCAATCATTTGGTGGTACAATGTCAATGACTTGGTAGCGCGATTCAAAATAATCGTCTCAACGGTAGGTTCATCAAAACCTGTTGTTAAAATGGATACAGAGGTCAAGATGGCCTTGGGTTGGGTATGAAACCAATGCAAAATATCCCGTCGCTCTTGTTCACTGTTGGTATTGTCCAAATGGCGAACATCATATCCCGCTTCACGAAACATCATGTACACCTGTTTGGAGGTATTGATACCATTATTAAAAATGAGGGTCTTGGTTCCCTTGGCCACTTGCTCATAAGCGTACAAGAGTTTTTCTTGCATGAAAATGTTGCCGTACAATTTCTCTGAAGAGGAAACGGTATAATCGCCATTAATGCCCAATTTCAGCGAGTGCAAACTAACATCGTAACTGTAGGTTTGGGCCTTGGCCAAATATTTTTTCTCTACCAAATTGGCTATGCTCTCACCAACAATCAATTCATTGTAATTCTCATGCAACGGCAAAAGAATATTGCTGCTGAGTGGAGTAGCGGTAACACCGAGGATGACCTGATTCTCAAACCATTTGAAAAGTTTGCGAAATGAATTGTAATGCGCCTCATCGACAATGATCAATCCGAGGTCATCAAATTTCATCTTCTCGTCTTTCAAGCGGTTGTTGAGCGTCTCCACCATCGCAACAAAACAATCGTGTTGCTCCTCCTCATCCAGTTCTTTGACCTTACTTACGATGATGGTGTTCTTCACACCAAAATCATTGAGTACCCTAGAGGTTTGTCCCAAAAGCTCCACGCGATGGGTGAGGATCATCACTTTCTTTCCTGTCTCTGCAATAAATCGTCTTGCAATCTCGGAGAAAATGATGGTTTTTCCGCCACCAGTGGGCAATTGAAAGCACAAATTGTAACCGGATGGAAACTTTTGGATGCGATCAAAGATCTTGTCCAATGCGCGCTGCTGATAATCGTATAGTACTTTTTCAGTCGGTAATTTTTCGATATCAGTAGGTATAAGGCTCATTATTTTTTGGCGATTCGCAAAAATAGTCCTTGTTCTTGCTAATTCAATGCTTTTAATTTAATTATTTGAAAAACAATGAACTCCGCAACCTTCGCGTGAGTTTGGCTTCCTTTGCGTTAAGAGTAAAACTAAAATATCAATTTATAAACGCGAAGTGCGCCAAGATACCGCAGAGAGCGCAAAGACAAATCTCAGCGCCCTTTGCGCGGCCCTAGCGAACTTTGCGTTTGGTAATTAAACAAAAATCGCAAAGACAGATCTCCGTGTCCTTTGCGAAAAACTTTGCGTTCATCGCGTTAAAAAGAAAAACAATTTACGCAAGGCGAGCTTAATCATTTTCAAGGAACCAACCGCAAAGTTGTACCATTGATCTGCGCCCCCGTATTCATGTTCTGCTCCCTAAATCCTTGCTCCGCATACAAGTCATGTTGGTTGTCATAATAAGGACTCATCAAATGACCACTTTGTCCACTTGGCGTAACATTCCATCCCTTTCGAACATCCTGATAATCCACAATGATTCTCATCTGCGATCCAAAGAACACCTTAAAATGCCCCGTGCTATCCAAGTGAAATCCGCTTTGATGAATCGTTTCATTGCCCCCGTATATCGCATGTTCAGGGGTGTTGAACAAAGGTGAAAAAAGGGCCAC
>CANHIV010000161.1 GCA_947460525.1 Flavobacteriales bacterium | reverse complement strand
AACTGGATAAAAATATTTACTTTTTTGACTCAAGACGTAATCAATGACCTCCTAAAAATTCACGAACAGCAGCCCTCTGAAAGAATACTTCAAAAGAAATTAGCAGAAGAACTAACCCTTTTTGTACATGGTAAAGAAGAATTGGAAAAAGCCATTGAAACAACTCAAAAACTTTTTTCCAATACTAAAGCGCCAATAGACACCTTGAGTATCGAAGACCTTGAATCGATTGAAGGTATCGTCAAATCTAATTTTGAAAGAGCACTGTTGTTGGAGGGAGTTGACTTGCTCACTTTTCTTACGGAAAACAATATTTTTGAAAGCAAAGGAGCAGCAAGAAAAATGGTTCAAAATGGAGGCGTAAGCATCAACAGAGCAAAATTAAATGACCCCCAAATGGTGGTCGAGCTTTCTCATTTATTGCATGATGCATTTATTCTAATTCAAGTTGGAAAGAAGAATTATTACCTGGTCAAAGCAAATTGATCAAAGTTGAAACGGATCAAAAGTCCAAACTAAAACGCAGATAATAAAAAATGCAGAAAGGTGCTTTAGGTTTACTCTACATCAACCTGCTTTTTGATAACCCCTCCTGATTGCAACTCAGGAATAAACTGCTTCTCCTTCACCAGGTATCCATTTCCATTTTCGCAGAAGTGCACTTTGAGGTTTTCAATACTGATAGGATTACCATCAGGGATATCAGCAATATTGCTGTGGCAAATATCGTGTCCGTCAAGAATCATTACCAATCCACTTCCTATGGCTTCCATTTTATTTCCTTCGGTGATTAACATACCCGTGTCCTCCCCCAGCCCTATACCAATACAGGAAGGATTGGCGGCAATAGCCTGAGCCAATCTGCCAAAGCGACCACGTTTTTCAAAATGGGAATCAAAAATAACATCATACATAAACCCAAGTCCGGTGGTGATTTTGACCTCTCCTTTTAAATGTGCTTTTGCTGCATTACCCTCATATATCATGGTATTGCTCATGGCCATAGCTCCGGCCGAAGTGCCTGCAACAACAAATCCCTCCTCTTCTTTGAAGCGTTTCATGATGATGGACAAAAACTCTGTTCCGCCGAAAGTACTGGTGAGTCGCATTTGGTTACCTCCACTGAACATCACCGCATCGCATTTTTTGATGCGCTCCAAATATTCTTCTATAGCGGCATCCGCACGATTGCGGATATTCATTACTCCAACATTTGTACAGCCGATTTTTCCGAAAGCAGCCAGGTAATTATCTCCAACTTCAACAGGAATCATACTTGCTGTTGGAACCACTTCTATTCTTGCTTCTGGTCCGCCGGTTTCCTGCACTACCCTTCTGAGGATACCCAGCTCAAAAAAGTTAAGATTGTTACGTTGAATTTCTCCTGTTTCAAGGTTGGTTCCTTTGTCTTCAGCACCACCAATAGCTATCAGTTTTCCTTTTGGAGTTGGCATGGTTAGTTTTTAGTGCTGCAAAAATAAGAGAATATGCAATAATATTAAACGAATCAAACGCTATTAAATAATCAAATCGCACCAATATTGGCCTCTGGGAAATGATCAAAAATCCGATTTTCTTTGTAGGCTGAAACTATTGGATTAATTTACCGGAATATAACAACTACAATTGTATCATGAAGATTATTGAAATCAAAGTATTAAGGGGTCCTAATTATTGGAGCATCAAAAGACCGAAGCTGATCCAAATGAAGCTTGATTTGGAGGAACTGGAACAAAGACCTACCAATAGTATTGAAGGATTTGGTGAAAGACTTGAAGCCATGTTTCCCAGCATGATAGAACACCGATGCAGTGTAGGCACTCGAGGTGGTTTTTTTGAAAGAGTGAAAGAAGGAACATGGATGGGGCATGTAATTGAACATATCGCACTTGAATTGCAAACACTTGCAGGGATGAATACCGGTTTCGGCAGAACAAGGGGTACCGGAAAAGAAGGAGAATACTTTGTTTGTTTCAGTTACCTTGAGGAAGATGCCGGAGTTTATGCTGCAAAATCGGCAGTAGCTATAGCAGAGGCGCTCATAAACAACACCGATCATGATTTGGAAAACGACATCATGAATTTGAGGGAAATAAGAGAGTATACCAGACTCGGCCCAAGTACGGGAAGTATCGTTGAAGAGGCAGCAAAAAGAGGCATTCCCTATATCCGATTAAACAAACAATCTTTGGTTCAGCTCGGCTATGGCGTTCACCAAAAAAGAATTAGAGCAACCATTGCCAGTACTACGAGTAATATCGCTGTTGATATTGCCTGCGATAAAGATGAAACCAAAAACTTGCTGGATGCGGCACAAATTCCGGTTCCTAAAGGCGATGTGGTGAGAACAGAAGAAGGCTTATTGAATTGCATCAACAGAATTGGCTACCCCATTGTGATCAAGCCTATCAATGGAAACCATGGCAAAGGCAATACCACTAACATAACTGACTGGGCTCAAGCTCAAACGGCTTTTGCAGCAGCTAAGGAATATGGAAGGAATGTAATTGTTGAGAAATTCATCACTGGATTTGATTTCAGAGCGCTTGTCATCAACTATAAATTTGTTTGCGCTGCACTTCGAACACCCGCATCCGTTATAGGCAATGGACACCATACGATTCAGCAGTTGATTGAGGAAGTTAATAAAGATCCGAGAAGAGGTTATGGTCATGAAAAAGTGCTTACTCAAATCACCATCGACCAGTTCACACAAAAAATGCTGGATGAAAAAGGCTATTCGCTTGAAACCATCCCTGCAGCAAATGAGTTGGTTTTACTAAAACCAACTGCCAATCTATCTACAGGCGGAACAAGTACCGATGTTACAGACGAAGTGCATCCTGCTAATATTGTTATGTTTGAAAGGATTGCCAAAATCATAGGATTGGATATCTGCGGTATCGACATCATGGCTACCGACTTACGTACACCTGTAACCGAAAATGGCGGTTGCATACTGGAAGTAAATGCAGCTCCCGGTTTCAGAATGCATATTGACCCGTCCTTCGGACTTCCCAGAAATGTAGCGGAACCTGTTGTTGATATGCTCTTTCCAAAGGGCAGTTCTGGCACAATACCCATTATTGCTGTGACAGGAACCAATGGCAAAACCACCACAACGAGACTAACTGCCCATATTGTAAAAACAGCGGGCTACAAAGTTGGCTATACCACCAGTGATGGCGTGTATATTCAAAACCAGCTGATGATGAAAGGAGATTGTACTGGGCCGGTTTCATCAACTTTTGTTTTAAAAGATCCCACTGTAGATTTTGCAGTTTTGGAATGCGCAAGAGGCGGCATTTTAAAAAGTGGCTTGGCTTTTCAACACTGCGATGTGGCCGTTGTAACCAACATCAGCGCCGACCATATAGGATTGGGTGGCATTGAATCTATGGAACAGATGGCTAAGGTGAAAGCTGTTGTCCCACAAACCGTTTTCCCTCACGGTTACGCTATTTTGAATGCCGACGATGATTTGGTTTTCAACATGAACAAAGATTTGAAATGCAACATCGCTTATTTCTCGATGGATGAAAACAATCCACGAATTATTGAGCATTGTAAAAAAGGCGGCTATGCTTCAGTGTTTGAAAATGGATACATCACCATCATGAAAGGCACGTGGAAAATAAGGGTCATCAAAGTATCAGAAGTACCTCTTACCTACGGAGGCAAAGCTGTTCATAATATCATGAACTGTTTGCCCGCTGTATTGAGTGCCTATTTCTGGCGCAACATAGGTATAGAAGACATCAAATTGGCACTTCAAACTTTTATTCCATCAGTAGCACATACACCAGGAAGATTGAATTTATTTCAGTTCAAAAACTTTAAATTCCTTGTTGACTTTGCCCATAATCCTGCAGGTTTGGAATTGCTTTGTGATTTTGTAAACAAACTGGAGGGTTCTCCAAAAGTGGGAATTATCAGTGGTACCGGCGACAGAAGAGATGATGACATTAAAGAATTGGGTAGAATTTCTGGAAGACATTTTGATGAGATCATCATCAGGCAGGACAAGCATTTGAGGGGAAGGTCGGCGGAGGAAATGGTTAATTTGCTGGTAGAAGGCATAAAAGAAACCCAGCAAAAAGAAATCCCGTTGACAATCATTTACAACGAAAAAGAAGCAATTATGCATGCGTACAATACTGCAAAACCGGGCTCGTTGGTAACCATTATGTGTGATGTGGTT
>CANHIV010000160.1 GCA_947460525.1 Flavobacteriales bacterium | reverse complement strand
TTCAGGATGCTGCCCCAGATGCTGAATAGGGGATAGTCCTTGTACATTTTGGCCTGGGATTTCATTTTTTCCCAATCCCAATTTCGCAATCCGTTGGGTTCATCCTTTAAAAAATGGTACAGGCAATAGGAAGCTGTAACGATATGTCCAACGGTTGTACTCAAGAGCAAACCGAAGCCACCCCATTTTCCAAACCCAGTTGCCCATTTGATGGGTTCTGATGCTCCAGAGAACCATACTTTTGAGACAGCAGATACCTTGTAGTTTTTTTGTCTACTGAACCAATAATTCACACTATTGAAAATCGCGTAGCAAAACAATCCGACCGGCACCATCCACAGATATTCTCCAATGATGGGGTCTTGATAATAGTCTGCTATTTGATCAGCAACCAAGAAGCTTATTAAAAAGAGCAATAAGCTCATGACACCTGCAAGTCCAATGCTCAATCCCATTACATGTCGTGCATCTTCTTTGTCTTTGGGATGCATAATGGCAAATTCATATTTCCCCGTTACAATCACCACACCAATGGTGGTCAGCATGGTGTATAGCTCCAATGTAGAAAAATCATCAGGTGAGAACAAACGGGTAATGACGGGACTAAATAAAAATACCAAAGCCTGACCCGCAATGGTGCCGGTCATCAATGTCAGGACATGACGGGTGAATTCACTTTTAAAGGGTTGTTTCCAACTGCTGCTCATGGAGCCACAAAGTTAATCTCTGCTTTGCGTCCTATCCACCATTGTACAAGGATAATCAACATTGAAATGTAGGAACTCAATTGCAAAGCATCAATAAACGAAAGATCAAATAGGTTGGAGAGGATCAGTATTTTTTGAAAGCTATCGATGATGGTCAAAGTCAATAGCCAATGGCTTTTATGGTGCATCAACATGAGAAAGCTGAAAGGACTTAAAATAAAAAATGCGATCATCCACGGTAAAATGGAATGAATGACTTCGCTGGTTGCTGACCAGTTGTTACCAAGGATATAAGTAATCAATTCAGGACCTGTCCACCACCACAATAGCAAAGCGATTCCTGATGCGATAGACAACGCCAAAACGGCTTTGTTCATCATTGGAATATAATTTTTCTTCTCCTTGTGCCATGTTTGAGCAACATGGTATTGAGACAAATAAAGTGTATTGGAAATCAAATTAATCGGCGCTTGAAGCAAACGCCACGACATGAAAAACAAAGAAGCGGGAAGCGGACCATATACCCATCCTATCCATGCGCTCAATCCCACAGCTTGAAAGTTTTCAAGTAGGGCCTGAGCAGTTAGCCATTGTGGTCGAAACGGAAGATGAAGTATTTGAGAAATGCCAATGACGGAATGGCCATTGGAGAACTTGGGAAGTTTTTGATAAATCCAAATCACGGCTATGGCTTGTCCCAAGACCCAGCCTTGAATCAACCCATTGAAAGGGCCTGTCCAATAGCATACAATCATAAGGGTGTTGGCTAAAACGGCATTGATGATTTTTAGTTTTGCATGTTGCTTTTGCAATTCACTTGCTCCTGTACGATAAATCAAGAGATTAAAAATGCCTTGAAAAAAAATGCCCAAAGGCAACAAGACCATCATGCTTTTCCAACTCATCTGTGGAAAGAGATAGGGCACGATGAGGGCCCCGCCAATTCCGAGAACTAAGCTTGAGATAGACAAATTGCGAATTCCCCATTTCCAATATTGATCTTGTTCAGCGGGTGTTATTTGCATGAGCCAACTTTCCATTCGGCATGTCCCAATAAGCGCACCCGCTGTTGTGAGGGCAATAAAAATACCGAGCTCTCCAAATTGAATAGGCAGATACAAGCGAGATAAAAATGGAATGCAGAGATAAGTCAGAATCTGAGCTAGGAATGTGGCCGAGATAAGCACGCGACTCATCCGCCAAAGGGTTTGCCAGATCTGTGTGTTGGACATGCGAGCAAGTTACATCGCGTTCTCGCTATTCCAAAATTTCCAGCTCAATTCAGCTTGAATCTCGAGCATGCGAAGTCCATTTTGGGTTTTCGCATTTTGGTCCTTTCCTTTTTGAAGAAATTGAGTGATGGGGGGATTGTAAATCAAGTCCACCAACAAGTGTTGACTTCCTATTCCGTCATAGGGAATATCAGGATATTGTTCTGTATGTGGTGCGGTTCCCAATGGTGTTGTATTGATGATCAATGGGAAATGTGTCAAACTCTCTTTCTGAATGTCTTGGTAGGCGAGGTGGTTGTTTTTCTCTTTGTTACGGGTCAAATACCAAACATCAATCCCTCGGTTCTTTAAAACATATTCAACGGCTTTGGAAGCCCCACCCGTTCCCAAGATCAATGCGCGGGGATAGTGATTCTCCAGAAAGGGAAGGATACTTTTCTCAAACCCTTCTGCATCGGTGTTGGTGCCGATCCATTTTCCGTTTTCAATCTTTACACAGTTGACAGCGCCAATAGCGCGGGCCGTGTCGGTGATTTTGTCAAGATAGGGAATGATATCTTCTTTGTAGGGTATGGTGACATTGAAACCACTCCAGCCCAATGCTGTGATGGTGTCCTTGACGGAAAGTAAATCAGCCAATTCCAATAGGTCATAGCTGTCCGCTAAACCAAGAAGCTCAAATTTCTTTTTAAAATATTCAGGAGAGAAACTGTGCTGTAGTGATTTTCCAATCAGTCCCCATTTCATGATTGTCTTTTTTGCCAAACATGTTTGAGGTAGGCAAATACCATTGGGCTGATAGACAACACAACGATTCCAATGACTACTGCCTCAAAATGACTCTTGACCCAAGCGTTGCTTCCCAGTACAAATCCGGCCAATGACATGGAAGAGATCCAAAGGACGCCACCAAAAATATCGTAAGGCATGAACTTCTTGCGGTAGTCCATTTTTCCAATACCAGCCACAAAGGGAGTGAATGTTCTGACTATGGGAACAAAGCGCGCCAAAACGATGGCTTTGGTTCCGTATTTTTCAAAGAATTGTTCGGTTTGAATAACATAACTTTCTTTGACCAGTCGCTTACCTCTGATGGTCCAGTTTAGAATTTTGCTTCCACCATATCTTCCAATCAGGTAATTGCTATGATCTCCTACAATCGCGGCTATTGAAAGTAGACCTATCATGGGAACCAATTCCAAAGATGGGTTGGGCTCACCACTGATTCTAGCGCAAAGTGCACCCGCTGCAAAAAGCAATGAGTCACCAGGTAAGAAAGGCATAACGACCAATCCTGTTTCAACAAAAATAATGGCAAATAATATCACATAAACAAACGAACCGTAATGCTGAAGCCAAGCGTCAAGGTGATCATTGATGTGGAGTAAGATGTCTAAGATGTCCATCATGAGGCACAGGTCATTTCAGGTTCAAAAAGTTCAGCGTAATGTTGAATGCCGCCTGCCAAGGACAAGATGTCCTCTCTTTGGGTATGTTGTCTCACGGCATAAGTGGCTGCATCGCTGCGCTTACCACTGTTGCAATGAATGACAATGGCTTTGTCTTTTGGAAATTCTTGACAATGAGAAAGAATAGTCTCCATGGGCAAAGGTTGACCGCCAATGGTGCATTGTGCTATTTCATAGCTTTCTCTAATGTCAATCAGCAGATGAGGATGATTTTCCTCTTTCCATTTTTTAAGTTCGGCTGGACTTATGTGCATTATTGTCTCATTTTTTGTGCAATCTCTTCAGGTAAAAATTGGAAGAAAGTATCGCCGCGCAATCCTCTTCTCAAACACTCCAAAGGAATGACTTCATTTTCTGCAATATTACCCAAGTTGACATTGGCACCCATGTGTTGAATGAAGTACACCTGTTGTGCCTTTTTGGGTGCTTCCCAAATGATATTCTCCAAGGCTACTTTTTGCAAAATGCGATTGATCAACATGACATGCGCTTGACCATTGGGACGATATATTCCTACGGTTCCACTTTCACGGGCCTCAGCAATTACTTTCCAAGATCCTGCTTGCAATTCTGTTGACATCATTTTGATCCATTTGCTGGGAGAAATCAAAATCCCTTCCTCCTTTGAACCTACTTCTGAAAGTACGGTAAAGTCTTTTGAAAGGTCTTGGATCCATTTGCATTTTTCATCGTGTGGAATGGAAATAGAGCCATCAGAAACTTCGATGGTGTTCAATCCCATTTTCTCCACGTATCTTTTGTAGTCGTCAATTTTATTTCTGACAACAAATGC
>CANHIV010000159.1 GCA_947460525.1 Flavobacteriales bacterium | reverse complement strand
TTTCCGTTGAATGGTCGTTGGCAGGAAGAAGCGTCAGCTTTGGTCCTAAGCCTACTTATCGTTGCAAGCAAGCGGGTGTTGTGAAGGTGAATGTAACGGTGAATGAAAGGGGCGAAGTGAAGTCTGCGGCCATTGACCCAAGCTCGTCACAAATTCAATGCTTGATGGACGAGAGTTTGGCCCATGCCAAGAAGTGGAAATTCAATGCTGATTTAGGAAAGTCGCCGCAAACTGGAAAGATAGTTTTCCGCTTTGCCGCGCAATAACGGAATTACTACTCCCGAAGTTTTTTAACGATGTTGGTCGTGGAATAACCTTGCACAAAGGCAATCACGTAGGCATGCCCGCCCCATTTTTTCACCTCTTGCGATCCGACTACGTATCTGGGGTCGTGACGATCGGTAACATGGGCGTTGTAATCTCCCCCTTTCACGACAATATTGGGACGAATGTTCATGATCAAACTCAATGGGGTGTCCTCATCAAAAATGATGACCTCGTCAACGCATCTTAGCGCTTCTAAAACTTTTTTTCTGGACTGCTCATCATTGATGGGTCGCTCGGGCCCCTTGTTCAATCGCTTAACTGAGCTATCTGCATTGAGACCTACCACCAATACATCGCCCAATTCACGGGCTTCCTGCAAGTAGGTTACGTGTCCAACATGCAAAATATCAAAAACCCCGTTGGTGAAGACAATGGTTTTGCCTTCCTCTTTCCATTGTACAATTTTAGGATGATACAGCATGTTTATTTTTTTTGGAGCGTTGATCAACGATTACAAAACCAATTGAACCGACAACGAATTCCACAATTGTTTTGCCAATCCATGAAATCCATGCAAATGTCAATCCTAAACCACCGTCCAGCCCCATTGCAATGAATCCGAATTTTGACGTCAAATGGTAAGCGCCCAATCCACCTTGTGTGGGGACAATCATTCCAAAACTACCTGCGACCATGAAGAAAAGTGCATCTGCCAAATCTAATCCAGACGTTGCGGGCAAAGCCTTCATCATGAAATAAGCCATCAGTAACCAAGCGCCCCAAATTCCAAGGGTTAGAATGATAAAACGATTTTTTTGTTTCAATTGGGCAACACTTTTCATACCTAAAAAAATACCATCTAAAAAGCCTTTGATTCGGCCAAAGAAAGGGATGTGTTGCAATTTCTGTAAAGCCCACCAGCCCACGGCCAAGTGAACAAACAGAGCAAGTAAAATGTAGTAAATAGTAAAACTTCTTTCTACAGGACCTTGACTCGACTTGGCTGCGGTAATTTGATCCCACAAAGCTTGGATAGCATCTGCTTGTAACCAAGTAGCCAAACCAATCACCAACAGAAGGGTGAGCATATCCACGATTCGCTCTAAAATAACCGTACCAACCAATTTGTCTACTGGAATATGTTCAGCTCTTGAAAGCAGCGCGCAGCGCGCCAACTCACCGCTTCTTGGAATCAAATCATTCATCATGTAGCCAAAGGCTACGGAGTGTACATTGTTGGAATTTCTGGCTTGGTAACCCATGGGTGCAAGCAAAATGTTCCATCGGTATCCACGGATAATCATGGCGACATAACTGGCAATCATGGACAGCATCGCCCAAAACCAATTCAATTGAAGGGTGGCATTCCAAATGGTATCAAAATCAGCATCCTTAGATGCATACCATGCCAATCCCAAGCCAATGGCCAGGAACAAAGCATATTTCAGCCATTTCATCATTAGAGAATACGGTTGGTGGCAGTATCTGGGAAAACAATCCAGGGTTTGAAAGATTTGGCAGCTTCAAACTCAATGCTGGCATAAGAACAAACAATTACAATGTCACCAACTGCCACTTTACGTGCGGCAGGTCCATTGAGACAAACCACACCAGAATCAGCAGGACCTGTGATAATGTAGGTTTCAAAGCGTTCGCCATTGTTGCAATTGAGGATTTGCACTTTTTCACCTTCTATCATATTGGCAGCGGCCATTAAAGCCGGATCCAACGTGATACTTCCGATGTAGTTTAAATCCGCCTCCGTTACAGTAACGCGGTGAATTTTAGATTTAAGGACTTGAATGGTCATCATTTCGCGGCAAAAGTACGCAATACGATAGTATTCCTAAAAAATATGCGCCTTATGTGATGCTTTTTTTTGAAAGGCCCTGCACAGAGCTTTGGCGCATGATTTCAAAACTTAAATTGGCTTTGAACGCCTTGTTGCATTTGGTGTATCCACGGCAATGCTTGTTTTGCTCTTGGGACTTGCTGCATTTTGAAGAGGTAATTTGTACCCATTGCAAAGTGGAACTGCCACGGGCTTTTCCTTTTTTGGTTCATCCGCAAATGAAAAAGGTATTTTTTGGGCGATGCGATTTTCACCAATTGATAGTGGGTTACAAAATGGAAAAGACGGGCATCATCAGAGAATTGATGCATGCGCTCAAGTACAGGCAACACCCTGAAGTAGGACAAGCTTTGGGTAAGAGTTGGGCAATGGCCATGAAAAATAGTTGTGGAACGCTTCCATGGGATGTCATTGTCCCGGTTCCTTTGCATCCGGATAAGTTCAAGAAAAGGGGGTACAATCAGGCGGAAGAAATTGCCGTTGGGCTTTCAGAAGCTTGGAATATTTCAGTGTCCAAGGATGTTTTGATACGAAGAACGAACGGCGTGAGTCAGACCTTTCAAAATCGATGGATCCGAAATAGCAAGAGTGACAATCCATTTGGAATAGCAAAGGGAGAGGCTTTAGCAAATTTAAGGGTCTTGGTGATTGATGACGTGATCACCACAGGAGCGACATTGGTCCAGTGCTATGACGCATTGAAGGAAATACCTGGAATTAAAATTTCTTTTGGTGCTTTGGCAATTCCCGTTCACAACAGAATCGTTGTTTAACTCAATAAAATGGGTTATGTTTGGAAGAGTAAAGTGATATGAAAAAACTACTATTGGTATTGGTTGCTGCACAGCTGTTGTACTCTTGTGCAAAGGAGGCCGGGTCCGGCGGACTCGCTCAGATTTCGGGTCATGTGGATGTTCAAAGAAGAGCCGTTTTAAGCAATTCTTCGACAATCATTGACACCGTCGAAGGAAGAGACATGGAGGTGTATTTGGTGTATGGGGACAATTTGTCCCCAGATGAAAAAGTGGTGACCAATTACGAGGGTGATTTTTCTTTTGAAGGGTTGCGTCCCGGTGAGTATACGGTGTATGTGTATAGCATGGACACATTGGGTTCATCTTCAACCAATCCGGACCACATGGTGGTAAAGGAAATCGTCAAGGTGGTCAGCCGCAAGGAAAACTTGGACATGGGAACATTGATGACCTATGACACGCCTTAGTCTCATTTCTTTTTTCCTTCTGTTAAGTTTACCTACTGTTCTCATTGCCCAGCAAAAAGATGCGGGAATGTGGGTAGCGGGCAAGGTGGACTTTGAGGGCAAAGGGAAACGCAATTTTTATTTTGCTCCGGAAGTGCGCATGTATGACAACATGCGACTGGTTCGCAGCGCATTTACCGACCTTGGTGTACAACAAAAATTGTCCAAGAATTGGTCTACCCAAGCGGAGCTGAGAGTAGGCGCCAGATCCAACGCCGGTCTTTGGAATTATCGCCAGCGATTGAGTTTGGGTGTACAATGGAAAAATGATTGGGGCAAGCTGGAAACCTCGGCTTTGGTTCGTCAACAATGGGGACAAACGCAGTTTGGCGTTGGAGATTGGCAGGATGCAGACTTGAGTCAAAACACCCGATTAAGAGCGGGATTAAAATATACAGGTCTCCCCAAGGTGGATTTGTACACGTCACATGAGTTGTTTTTTAATACCGCTACGCAGACCTATACCAATTGGCGTTGGCAGGGCGGAACTGATTGGGATTTAAAGAATCATCAAGGTCTAAAATTGGGCTATTTGATACAACGCGATGTTGCCTCTGGCGATATGGATTATGTCGTTACGGCGGGTTATTCATATGCCTTTGAATTGCCCAAAGAAAAAGATTTGAAAACGGAAAAGTCTTTCCAACAGCAAGTGCTGTTGATGAATGGCAGGACAATCAATGGTGAAGTGATGATGGATTCGACCTTGATGGTAAAGGTGCGGTACCAAGGTAAATATGGAAAAATCAAGGAGGCTGAATTGCATCGAAGTGAGATTTTTAGCGTCACCACACAAGGCAATGAGGTAATGTTGTATGGACAAGACAGCCTTTT
>CANHIV010000158.1 GCA_947460525.1 Flavobacteriales bacterium | reverse complement strand
TGGACTTATATCGAGAATACCTCCACCAGTGATATGAGTTGGAGAACCAATGCCTTCAGGGTAGAAGATTATTTGCAACCCTCTGCTCAAATGAAGTTTAGATTCATTGCATCTGACAGCATACGTCCGGATGTCAATCTAACTGGAGGATCGCTGGTAGAAGCGGCAATGGATGATTTTATTTTGTTTGATGAGTTTGATCCTAACATTTCGGTCAATGAAAAAACAAGTGACGTTGAGTTGGTATTCCCGAACCCTGGCAATGATTATCTGGTCATTCAGGGCAATTCAGTGCTAGGAATGATTCAGATATGGGATGCAACGGGTCGCTTGGTTTACAAGAAGGAAGTCAATTCTAAAATTGACAATGTGAAAACAGATAGCTGGATACCTGGTGTGTATCAAATTCGATTGTCAAACAGTCGAAGTTATCGCTGGATAAAAGCATAAAGAAAAAGAGGTCATTGAAAATAAAAAACAATGGCCTCTTGTTTTTTCAGCTGTTCCGGAACTGTAAATACCCAGTTCATACCATCTTTCCATTCATATTGAACAGGAACATTTTCCGCGCCCAAAACGCGAACCATAGATTCCGGTTTTCTAGGAAATTCAATTGGGAAAAAGGTTGGGAATTCTTTGCCTTCTTCTTTAAAATAAACGCAGTAATTCATCCCGTTTTTGAAAGTGTAGAAGTAGTGCGGTGTTTCAGTAATTAATGGATGCCTGCGGGTTCCATAAATGGCATCTCCGTTTATTTTCATCCATTCGCCAATAGTGTTTAAATTCTCATAGGCTTTTTGGTCCCATTCTCCGTTGGCATCTGGAGCAATATTTAAAAGGTAGTTGCCACCTCTAGAAACGATTGTGCACAGATTTTTAAGGATTTCTCTTGGCGATTTGTACGTGTCATTGGTTACGTGACTCCAGCTTGTAGCCATTGTCATGCATGTTTCCCAAGGGTAGGGGAGTTGCTCACTTGCTGGCGGAATGTGTTGTTCCGGTGTCCAATAATTCTCAAATTCGCCGCCAACGCTTCTATCGACAATCAAAACGCCAGGTTGGTTTTTTCGGGCAAGACCGGCCAAGGATTTCATATCGATATCTTGGTTGTAAGGACTGTTGACCCAACTTGGATTTTTCTTTTGTTTTGGACGCACCCATCCTCCATCGAGCCAAAGCAGATCTATTGGTCCATAGTTGGTCGTTAGCTCATTGATTTGACCATAAGTGAAAGCTTTGTAGGCGGACCATTTTTCAGGGTACTTTTCAGGGTTATAATTGACGTTTCTGTCGGGTGTGGCAAAGTAGGGCCACCAATAATCCGGACAATGCCAGTCTGGTTTTGAGAAATACAGGCCAATAAAAAAGTCTTTGTTCCTGAATTCTTTAACTATTTCTTGTGTCGGATCAAAACCGGCAGGGCAATTGGGCGAGGTGATTTTGTAATCGGTGAGCTTGGTGTCGAACATACAAAAGCCGTCGTGGTGTTTGGTAGTGAAGACAACGTATTTCATTCCAGCGTCTTGCGCCGCTTTGGCCCATTTGGAAGCGTCGAATTTTTTTGGATTGAATTCCTTTTGAATTTCCTCGTATTTGGTTGTGTACAAGTGATAGTCATTTGCGTATGGTCCCCGTCTTTTGCACCAATCCTCATCCTCATTGCAAAGGCTCCAGCTTTCTACGATTCCCCATTGCGAGTAAGTGCCCCAATGCATAAGTAGACCAAATTTTAGGTCTACCCACGCCTCGAGTTTTTTTTGAACCAAGGTATCCGTTGGATAGCTGTAAGGATCTTGCGCAACGGCAGTAAAAAAAAAGCCTGCTATGAACAGGCTTGTAAAGATTTTCTTCATTATAATATTTATTTGGTGCGTGTCCAAGTTTGGGTTCTAAATACCCAACCCCAATATCCACGAACCTCCAATGTATTGCTGTCTCCAGGTTTCAGCCACATTTCACAAGAGTATATGGAACCGTTTTTTGGATCGCAGATGGTACCGCCCTTGTACATGGAGCCGTTCCATTTCATGTCTCTTAAAATTTCCATACCCATTACCAATTTTCCTTTTCTATCATCTTCACATTCCCAACATTTTGGATTCTGATCTTCTTCAGGTAATCTGAACAATTGAACTACTTTGCCGTAAAGCAATCCATTTCTTTCTGTAATTTCTACCACACTTTTAACTCGACCCGTTTTGTCGTCTATGGTCTTCCATTTTCCTACGGCCGATTGTGCCAAGAGCGATGTGCTCAACAAAGTTAGAATAATTGAAAAAATGACTTGTCTCATGATTTTGATTTTGTTTCGAAAATACTATGAAAATCTTTTCCTAAGAGCAATTCTTTGAATACTTCGTTCAATAATTTTTTCACAGTAGATGCTTGCGAAATTGGATTGATTGGCATTGGATAAGGCTTGACCCATTTCACTTTCAGAGATGTTCATCCGATAGAGCAATTCAACAAGCATCGCGCGGTCCTTGATATACATGGCTTCCACAAAATGAATAAGGGCTTGCTGATGAGGGAAAAGAGCAACGTCTACCTTCCAACCCAGCAAATTCATGTCCTTTGTAAAGTCAGAGACAATTTCGGACCATGACGGTGCTGCAATTGCGATGCTATGATTCTCTTTTGGCAAGTTCTAATATGATATTTTGAAGTTCGACCTTACGGTCTTCCGTAGCAGTTATCGAATGCAAATGCTGGAGCGCACTGTCTATGTATGTTTGGGCAATGTGGATGGATTCTAGATCAACTTGATGTTTAATCATCAGGCTTTTGATCGTTTCAACTTTTTCTGCATCATTGGAGAATGGAGAAGCAGCCAGCTTTTTCTCCTCATCGGTCATTCGCTCATTGAGTAATATCCGGAGATATGTTTTTTTGTCAGAGATAATATCACCGCCAACGAGTTTGCCAAATTTTTCAGGATCGCCGAAAGCATCCAAATAATCATCCCTTAATTGAAAGGCTAAACCGAGCTCTTCGCCAATCTTGTAGAGGTGACCTTGGGTTTCTTTGTTGGCTCCTGCAACGATTCCGCCCAATTGCAATGCACCTCCCAATAATATAGCTGTTTTTAATCGAATCATTTCGACGTATTCGTCATGGTTGACATCATGACGGGTTTCAAATGACATGTCCAATTCTTGGCCTTTGCAAACACCTAAAGCTACTTCATTAAAAACCTGAAGCAATACTTGTATGTATTGATTGGGAGACTCGCATAAAATGCGATATGCTTCAATCATCATGGCATCTCCCGAAAGGATGGCTGTGTTGGTGTTCCACTTTTGATGCACGGTTTCTTGGCTTCTTCGCAAAGGAGCTTGGTCCATGATGTCATCATGCATCAGCGTGAAATTGTGAAATACTTCAACAGCCAGGGCAGCTGATCGGGCATCATCTATTTGTCCATTCAACATTTGATTGGCCAGCAGGACAAGTGCTGGTCGCATTCTCTTGCCACCAATTTGGAGCAAATAATGAATGGGATGAAATAAAGGATCTTCATTTTTGTATTTCGCATAGCTAGCTAAATCTTGCGAAATGATGGATTGAAAATCAGAAAGTGTATAAAGTTTACTATCGCCCATGTTTCAATTGTTGAATCAAATAGCGACCATAACCGCTATTCATTAGTGGTATTGCAAGTTCTGAAAGTTGGTCATCGGTGATGAACCCCATGCGCCAAGCGATTTCCTCAATTGCGCCTATTTTTAGGCCTTGTCTTTCCTCGATAACTTGCACATACTGTCCCGCCTGCATCAATGATGCAAAAGTTCCTGTATCTAACCAAGCTGTGCCCCTGTCCAATTTTTGGACTGTTAGTTGGCCAAGTTCTAAGTATTTTTTATTGATGTCCGTAATTTCATATTCTCCGCGAGCGCTAGGCGCAAGGTTTTTGGCAATGTCGACAACATTATTGTCGTAAAAATACAAGCCGGGCACCGCGTAATTGGATTTTGGATGTTGTGGTTTTTCCTCGATCGATAAAACCTTTCCATCAACGTCAAATTCCACAACACCATATCTTTCAGGGTCATTGACGTGATAAGCAAACACCATTCCGCCATTCACCTCACTGTGATTTCTTAAGATTTTCCCCATTCCTTGGCCGTAGAAAATGTTGTCTCCAAGTACCAAAGAAACTTTGTCCTTACCAATGAACTCTTCGCCTAAGACAAACGCTTGTGCCAATCCGTTGGGAACCACTTGTTC
>CANHIV010000157.1 GCA_947460525.1 Flavobacteriales bacterium | reverse complement strand
CGAAAGCAGGGTAACGGCGCTCCAAATAATAGTCGCGACGATCTTCCGCCAAATCGGTGGGTTTTAATTTCTTGGCACGAATGGCTTCTGCATCCTCTTTGAATTTTGGAACCCAAATACGACCATCATTTCTCAAAGATTCTGACATCAATGTCAACTTGGATTGGTGGTCACCACTTACTGGAATGCAAGTAGGGTGAATTTGAGTGAAACAAGGATTGGCCATTAATGCACCGCGTTTGTGCGCTCTCCAAGCTGCAGTAACGTTAGAACCCATGGCGTTGGTAGACAAGAAGAATACGTTACCATATCCACCTGTGCACAAAACAACGGCATGTGCGGCATGGCGCTCAATGGCTCCTGTTACCAAGTTGCGTGCGATGATACCGCGTGCTTTGCCATTGACAACCACCAAATCCAACATCTCATGACGATTCAACATCGTCACATTTCCTTTACCTACCTGGCGGCTCAATGAAGAATAGGCACCCAACAACAACTGTTGACCCGTTTGTCCTTTGGCGTAGAAAGTACGGGATACTTGCGTACCACCAAAAGAACGGTTGTCCAACAATCCACCGTAATCGCGAGCAAAAGGAACACCTTGTGCTACGCATTGGTCGATGATGTTGGCACTTACTTCAGCCAAACGATGAACGTTGGCTTCACGAGCGCGGTAGTCACCACCCTTAATTGTATCATAAAACAAACGATAAGTAGAGTCACCATCGTTCATGTAATTCTTGGCTGCGTTGATACCCCCTTGAGCGGCAATCGAGTGCGCACGACGAGGAGAATCTTGAAAACACAATGCTTTTACTTTGTAACCCATTTCGGCAAGAGAGGCCGCCGCAGATGCGCCAGCCAAACCTGTACCTACAACGATAACATCGATGTTGCGCTTGTTTGCAGGGTTCACCAAACGCGCAGTGTTTTTATACTTGGTCCACTTTTGATCGAGTGGTCCGTCTGGAATTTTATTGATAAGTTCCATAATTCTTTATTTAGTGAACAAGGTTTAAGTACATAGCAATGGGCATTGAAGCAAACAATGCACTGATGATCACAGAAAATGCATCTCCAGAAAGTCCGATGATTTCTTTGTATTGTCCTTGGCTCCATCCCATGGATTGGAATGCGCTGCGGAATCCGTGAAGCAAATGCCAGAACAATGAGAAGCAACCCACAACATAAAGGATGACCACCCACAACTCGCTAAATACCAAACGCATTTCAGAATACAAGTTTTCCATCCAAACGCCATTCACATACATGTGCTTGTTGCCTGTCAACTCTGTGATGCGGGTCTTCAACCAAAAATCTTTTAAGTGGATGACCAAGAACAATAAAATCAAAGTTCCTAAGATGGCCATGCTGCGTGAGTACCATTGGCTGCTTGCGCTTGGTTTTTCATACGCATACTTTACCGGACGTGCGGCACGGTTTTGAAAGAACAATACCAATCCGTCAACGATGTGCAGAATCAAGCCTGCAAAAAGACCAATCTCCATCGTGCGAACGATTAAATTGGTTCCCATGAAGTGCCCCCACTCGTTAAAAGTTTTTCCTCCATCATTGAAGAAAATCATCGCGTTGATTGCCGCGTGAACGACCAAGAAAGAAATCAAGAACAACCCCGTCAGGGCCATTGTGTATTTCTTGGTCAAAGAAGATTTAAAAATTCCTTTTGCCATAGTTTTGAATATTCGCCACGAAAATAATATCTACACCGGCAAACAAGCGAGAATAAACAAAAAAGCAGACTATTTAAAATGGTTATGAATAGAGCCTAAACACCTTGGTACAACTGATGTTGCTTGATGTAGGTTTGGGTGATGGGAAGGATATCATCTATCTTCTCCAAAGGAACTTTGGATTGAATTTGCGCTCTAATTCCTGTGCTTGAAATGGGGAGGGGTTCAAAATGGAGGGGATGGTATTTCCCCGATCGCCATTCCGTAGCACCGGGACGACCGTATACCCAAATGTCAAATTGATTTTCGATATCGCTGCCTGATTTCCAAGTGGGCAGGGCATTCCAACTGTCTTGCCCCATGAGAATTTTCCATTGATGATCCGGAAAATGGTTGCAGAGCGCAGTCAAAGTATCAATGGTAAAGGAAGGTGTGGGCAAATGTGCTTCAAAATCAGAGACCACATAATCGGGAGTTTGAATCGCATCGCGAAGCATATGAAGACGATGCTCAAAGGGCGCCAACTCCAAAGGGCTTTTGTGCGGATTTTGTGGAGAAACCATCCACCACAATTCATCCATTTGGGTTTGGTTGTAGAAAGTATCGGCCAGCTTCAAATGCCCTTTGTGCAAGGGATTGAAGGATCCAAAGAACAAGCCGATAACCATTTACTGCGCTACAAATTGACCTACGATGTTTTCCGCTTCTTGAAGTGCTATGTCTAATTTTTCATTGAGCAATTGCACATCAAATTTTGGGGCATACTTCATTTCGGAACCTGCCTTGGCGATGCGCATGGCAATTTTTTCTGGACTTTCCGTGCTTCTGTTGCGCAGTCTAAAATTGAGCGCTTCAATGCTAGGGGGCTGGACAAATATGGCCAAGGCTTGGTCGCCAAATATTTTTTTGAGGTTCATCCCGCCTTGTACATCGACATCAAAAATGACATTCTTCCCTTCCGCCCAAAGTCTTTCGATTTCTGCTTTGAGCGTACCGTAATATTGGTCTTTGTACACCTCTTCCCATTCTAAAAATTCGCCCGCTTTGGCTCTGGCCAAAAAGTCTTGGGGAGAATAGAAGTAATAGTCTTTGCCATCTTCTTCTGTGCCGCGTTTGGCGCGACTTGTAGCAGAAACGGAAAAGGCCAAATGAAGATTTTCAAGGGACATCAAATGATGAACGATGGTGGTTTTGCCCGCTCCACTGGGCGCCGAAAAAATAATTGCCTTTCCCATATTGAAAGATAAAACAAATTAGAGTACGTTGTTGATTTGCTCTTTGATTTTTTCGAGTTCATCTTTCATCATTACCACTATGCGTTGTATGTCGGCATCGTTGGCTTTGCTGCCAATGGTGTTGATTTCTCTTCCCATTTCTTGCGCGATGAATCCCAATTTTTTTCCTTGCCCTTCGCCCATCAACTCCTCTTCAAAGTGCTGGCAATTCGCCAAAAGACGCGCATATTCTTCTGAAATGTCCAATCTCTCTAAATAGTAGATGATCTCTTGTTCAAAGCGGTTGGGGTCTATTTTGTCGATGGGCACCAACTCTTCCAATGAAGTTTTTAATCGTTGACGAACATTGGCATCTCTGTTTTTTATGGGTTGTTCCAGGGCGATGCGACCCGCCAAAATGCCGTCCATGCGCATCTTCATATCGTTCCAAAGCGTATCGCCTTCGGTTCTTCTGTATTGGCCCAAATTCTTTAAGGCTTCCTGCAACAATGTCGTCACTTGATGCAATGCACCTTCTTCCAATTCTGTCTCCTCTGCCTTCATCACTTCTGGCATGCGCAGAATGGCGCTGAGCAATTCCGATTGGGGAATATCATTTTCTGATGTAAAGTTTTTCAGCACATCGGCATACTGTTTCATCAAAGTCAGGTTCATGGCTGGACCCGCAGCTTGCTTCATGTTTTCAGCATGAATGAAAATGTCCACTTTTCCGCGAACAACAGACTCTGCGGTCATGCTGCGGAATTGCATTTCTTTGTCACGAAGGAAATACGGGATGCGCGCATTCAAGTCCAATTGCTTGCTGTTGAGACTGCGCACTTCGACAGTAAATTTAAGATCGGCAATAACCGCTTCAGCCTTGCCGTAGCCTGTCATTGATTTCAGATTTTTATTCATTGGGGCAAAGATAATGGTTTGTGTTAGCGTTCTCTTTTGTTCCTTTGCAGAATGAAGAAAACAGCAGTCTTGTTGGTCAATTTGGGATCGCCAGATAATCCATATCCAGGTGCGGTCTATCGTTATTTGACGCAATTTTTGAATGATCCCAGGGTCATTGACATCAATGCGATAGGACGTTCCATTTTGGTGAACGGCATTATAGTTCCCTTTAGACACCGCAAGTCGTCTAAGATTTATCAAGAGTTGTGGACGGAGCAAGGTTCTCCATTGATTCATTTTGGCAAAACCAACCAGCAGCAATTGCAGGCGCGTTTTGATGAGAAGCAGACCAAAGTGTTTTTGGCGATGCGTTACCAAAATCCATCATTGGAGTCGGCATTAAAAGACATAGAAGAGTGGGGCCCTG
>CANHIV010000156.1 GCA_947460525.1 Flavobacteriales bacterium | reverse complement strand
TTCAATCTCATGCCTTCTCACGCTTCTGTGCCCGCGAAATTCAACATTGTGTTTATTGATCCAACCACGCCCAGGCCAATGCTCCAATTGATTGACCATCTTCCCACTGCAAATCCAATTGTTTAAAAATTTCTTGTACTGATGCGACATCATCATCGAAGGAATATTTTGCACGATTTTTCCACCCGAATTGTACTGTACTTGAACCCATCTATTTTGAATGCGATACTGAGCCGACAAGATGTTATTGGACCAGCCTCCTTTGGCAAAAGAAATCCCTTGCTGGGTTTGCGTTTGAGCGTCATCCGTCAATTGTCCATTGTAAACTTGCTGATACCGTTGTTTGTCCATCAAGGCAAATCCCCCAAAGGACATATCTAGCAAGCCACCCAAGCACTCCTTCTTCCTTTGCTTCCATTGAATGGACAGCCGATCCTGCAAATCCTGTTGATTTTGTAATCTTCCGCTAAACTCTTGCCCTACCAAACTTGGCAATTCAGCATTTCTGTTCACCCGCCAATAGTAAATTTGAACCTGACTCTTATTAAAATCCAGACGATACTTCAGCCATTGCGCATCTTGCTTGACATCATTGTTGCCTTGCTCAAACTCCTTATAGCCTGAATAAACGGGAACGTCATATCGGAATCGATTATCAAATGATTGATTCATCCACTTGGCTTCAATATGATGTCCGATGGACCTTTCATTTTGGGCCAGTGCTTGCTGGAAACTGTAACGTGCTTGAACTCCTTGCGAAAAATTATTTAAAGATGAAATCTCTGACCAATAGCCCAATTGGTTGGGACGTGGCCTCTCAAGTGAATACAGGACAACACCACTTCCAATGCCACTTTGGTTTTGAGCATCAATGGAAGGATTCTGATATTGGGCTGCGCCATCGAAAAAAAATGTGGGCAGCAAAGAGAGATCCGACATGCCCAATGTCAAGGAATTGAGTGAAACGCCTTCAAAATTTAATTCTGTGTGATCCGGAGACAATCCTCCCGCTCTCAACATGCAAGCAGTGCCCGGTGGGCCATATTGAAATATCGCCATTCTGCCATCTTTGGCCATGGCTCTTCCCAAATCGCTGCCCCAATTGCGACTCATGCGGATCGAATCCAAATACACACTCGCGTGCCTAGAGCGCCAAATTTTAATCTCTACAACATCTTGCACATTGTCCGTTAAAAGTATGCCTCCTTCAGTGGACAATGTATCCACATGAATTTGGCCATCTGCAAAAAATGCAAACAACAACAACGGGGCGATTATGAGCCTGTAGTATCTGTACATATTGCGTAGAACCTTTTCCCGGGCTCCATGGGCATTAATGTTCAGGCAGGTCTTCTGACTTCACCCTATCATTTTCTCAGCCTTCCCAAATTGCTTCAGTGGCGTTAGAAGGAGAAAACTTCCTTTCGGAGGGTTTACAGCTGCGGGGACAGTTGGAGCCTTTCACTCCATTCCCTTTTCATCTTGTTCTTCAACAAGAACCTCAACGAAACAAAACTACGCAATAACTCATTGAATGCGTAAATTTGAGGAAATAATTTTTCATGAAAACCATTTTCCTTTGTCTCGTTTTATTTAGCACGCATATGCTTTTAGGACAACAAGAACTTTCGACCACCACCAACATCAATGTAGATATCACTGCACTCGATTTGGCATCAGCAAAGGGCGCATTAAAAACTTTTATCGCGGAAAATAACGCTGAAATTAAAACCCAAAACGAAACCAAAAACAGCATCAACCTAACGCTGGAGTTAAACGACAACCAGTACCAAGCGTTGCGCAAAGCACTTCCCAACTGGGGATACATCAGCAGCGACATCATCAACACCATCGATCACCAAGAGGAATTGGAAGAGGTGGCCTTAGAGATTGATTTCTTGAAAAAGAAAAAAGCCAACTATGAAGAAGTGATGTCACAACATGAAATGAAGTCTGCTCAATTCGAAGCATTGTGGCGTGAAAAGCAAAATGTGGAAGATCGCATCTTTAATCTTGAAAAAAGAAAATCAGCCTTGCAATTCAACCAACTGCCCTACACTGTTGATATTACCATTGAGGAAGAAATGACCATGCCGGAAAACAGCCGAGTGACATTTGTGAATATGCCGGGTGTGGAATATTCGTATTTGAAAATAGAAAACCCCGTTGACACCATTACACCAAGCGCGTATCAAGGCTATTTCATCAAATACCTTTTTACTCGTGGAAAAAGTTATGCTGGAGTAGGTGCATACAAAGCCATCGATAAATCTCCTGGAGATTCCACCTTTTTCTCAGAGCTTTTTGTGATGAACTTTGGGCAAGACTTTTATTCTCGACATTTGGGAAGAGGCGAAAATAAATTTGGCAACCTCTATTCAGGTTACACGGTCGGATATATGGCCGCTTCTAATGAGGTGAAAAAAGAAGATATATTTTATTTATCACCTTCCATCGGTATTGAGTTATTCAAAAACAAATACTTTTTGTGGGATACCAAGGTCAACTATTTCATTCCATTCAGCTACAACCGAAACATGAGAGGAATAGGATTCAACACCTCGATTAATTTTGTTTTCTAAACAATAAGCCTTTTTGTTCTTCGTTATTTCAACAAATAACAAAAGCTTATGGTAGATTCTACACTATTAAAAACCTCTTCAAAAAAGAAAAGCATCCAACCATCTGAGAAAACCATTGCGCATATTCTGCGCTTCTCAGCCAGTTTAAAAAATGTTGGAAGCACCAAAATTGGCGAAGTCGTTGTGGGTCAAAACTAAAATATTGACCACAAAAAAAGGGATTCAATTGAATCCCTTTTTTTTTGTTTTACAAATGCTTATTTCAAAAGATTAGCCATTGCAGCACCAATCTCAGCTGGTGAATCAACAACGGTGATTCCGCACTCACGCATAATTTTCTTTTTCGCTGACGCTGACTCATGCTCACCTGAAACGATCGCTCCAGCATGCCCCATGGTACGACCTTTTGGCGCTGTTTCACCCGCGATGAATCCTACAACTGGCTTGGTTCCATTTTCCTTGATCCACATAGCGGCCTTGGGTTCCAATTCACCACCGATCTCACCAATCATGATGATTCCTTTGGTCGCTGGATCGTTCATCAACAATTGAACAGCCTCAAGTGTTGTTGTTCCGATGATGGGATCACCACCGATTCCGATTGCAGTTGTTACACCCAATCCTGCTTTTGCAACTTGATCAGCTGCTTCGTATGTCAAAGTTCCAGACTTAGAAACGATACCCACTGTACCTGGCTTGAAAACAAAACCGGGCATGATGCCTACTTTGGCTTCACCTGCAGTGATCACACCTGGACAGTTAGGGCCAATCAAGCGCGCTCCACGAGCAACCGCATAGGTTTTGGCTTTTACCATATCTGCAACAGGAATTCCTTCTGTAATTGTTACAATAACTTGAATACCCGCATCCGCTGCTTCCATAATGGCATCCGCTGCAAATGCTGGTGGAACAAAAATAATGGTCACATTGGCACCTGCCTTTTCAACGGCTTCAGCCACTGTATTGAAAACAGGACGATCCAAATGTGTAGAACCGCCTTTTCCTGGAGTTACACCACCCACTACGTTGGTGCCATACTCGATCATTTGTTGCGCGTGAAAAGTTCCTTCACTTCCTGTGAATCCTTGAACAATCACTCTAGAATCTTTACCTACTAAAACGCCCATGGTTGATTAATTTGGTGCGAAAATAAGAGATAACTCTTTGTTTCAAATCATTTTTTTCAATTTTGAAACCTTTCATGCGTTTCAACGTAAAGCAAAGCGATGAACATAAAAAAGAAAATTGCCATCATAGGAGGCGGTGTCTCCGGATTGCTGTCCGCACTTGAATTTCAAAAGCGAGATAGGTTGGTCGATATTTTTGATCCTGATTTAATAACTGGAAACAATGGATTTGGCTTTTTACTAATGCCCAACGGCGTTTCCGGATTAAAAAAATTGGGTTATTGGAATGACGTCGTGAATGATGCTACCGCCGTTAAAACCATTCAAATTCTAAATGACAAGAACGAGATATTGAGCGAAAAGAAAGTGGAAAACATCTATGGCATCAACAGAACTGCTTTTTTAGAGTCCCTATCAAAACAGCTGTCAACCCAAGTTCAACGGATACCTGAGAAAATCACCTTTCAAAATCTTCAACTGTCAGATTCAAATCAACATCAATTGGACACTGAATCATACGAATGGATTTTGGGAT
>CANHIV010000155.1 GCA_947460525.1 Flavobacteriales bacterium | reverse complement strand
CAATGGAATGATGGGCATTGCCCATTAACTTTTGCAATCGATGATCCCAAATACCTGGCTGATAAAAAAGAGCACCATTCTTTCGAATGGGTAACTCGCCGTCGTGGAATACATCAATCTCACCTTTTAAGCCATCAATATGGGCCTGAATAAAAGACTCAGAATACTTAGACACCGAAGGCGTGAAGAAAGCAATTTTTCTGTGGTTCTTGCTCATGCCTTCAAAGGTAAAAAATGCGCATTGATCCAAGAAGCAAAATGATTACCCCGTTGATTGCTGTCTGAGATGCTTTTTATGTCTTCTGGTAAATCTTCCAAACTTAGAGTTGGAATGTCGATTGATAAGAAAAAATTTTCAAACTGACCTTGCTCTGTGCGATTCTTAAAAACTATCAGTGCAGGATACCTTAACTTTTTTTTGAGCAGTGCCCTTTTCAACTTGTATCCATTCCACCATTTCCATTTCATCAACCGGATTTCAGAGAGACCTCGTATTTTCAATTTTGAATCTTCTATTGAACCTGAAATAATCCCAGCGTTCAAATCCATGAGCATCCAACGCTGCCACATTTCTGTTTCATCACAATTGGAGAGAAACATTGCGGTTGGAATTTGATTTTGACTTTCCAAATTCTGACGATGAACTTGGAGAACGTAATCAAAACGGTCCAAATAAGGTGGGTCAATTTTTCCTTGTAACATTTGATAGAGAGTGACTCTCTTCTGATGAAACTTCTCATTGTGCTCTGCAGAAGCCGTTAAACTGGTGCTGTGAATACGGTAGACGCTCATCACTTCATTGATTCCCACAAACCTTCCAAATTGTGCATGCCATACATACATGGCGAGATCCACACTATCGATGTTCTTGAACCATTCAGGTCGACAGAAATGCTCTGTGCGAAAAACAAATGAGCTGGTATGAAATGGGGCATATTTGGCCACCACATTTTTCATTTCCAATACTTCAGGCAATGCCTTTCTGATGGGTTTGAAATGGCCATCACTGTATAAAAATTGTGTATTGTGATAACTCGCCGCTATTGTGCTATCCGACTCCAATATCGTTACTTGTCTTTCCAACTTGTCTGGACTGCACCAATAATCATCCCCTTCCAATAGCGCTATGTATTTGGCACCCGTAGCTATACAAGCTTCAAAAACACGACCGGCATTGTTAAATACACCTTGGTTCTTGGTGGAGGTCAGTACATCTATTTGATCAGGAAACTTCTCTTTCCACTGCATACATTTTTCGAAGGTGCCGTCTTTGGATCCATCATCACCGATGATTAACCGAAAAGAAAAATGGGTGTTCTGACTCATGACCGAAGCAATGGCCTGATCGATATAATCCTGGTGATTATAGGTAATCATGTAAATGGCCAACACCGGTGCTTCCGTCATAACGCATCCATTACTGCAAAACCAAAACCCTGTTGTCCAAAACCATTTCCATTGTACAGCATAAACTTCTTATTGTCATGCACCCACACATGGCAATACTCGTACATATGGTTGTCCCAATCTTGAGGGACAGATTTAAATATATCCAACTTAAAGTCTGTCCAATGTGCTGCATCGGCAGACAAAGCCGTTCCGATCTTGTAGCTCATCCGCTGCTCCTCTCTGTAATCTCTGGCCATACGGTGGGAGAAGTAAATTTCGTAAACACCGTTGTGCTTCACAACACAAGGACGGCCAATACTTTCAACTTCATCAGAATAATCTACCACTATGCTCCCTGGCTTGGTCCACACCTTACCATCAACCGAGGTGGATTGTCGAACCAAATACAACGGCTCTTTTCTTCCCTTGTGATCAATCCATCCTGTGCAAGACACATAAAACATTCTCCAAATCTCATTGTCCTTAAAAACAAAAGGAGCAGTATTGAAATACGGCTCTAAAAATGATCGATCCAACAACGGACCATCTGAAGCGCGCTTGAATGTCTGGCCTCCATCCACACTAATGGCCAAACCTATCGACAAGCGGTAGGATACGGTAACTTGAGGATTCCATCCAATGTAATACATCCACACTTCGTTGCCATTCCGAACAACAGAACTGGGCATAATGCCATTGTCATCAAAACTTCCCAATGGGCCCATATCAAACAAAGGCCCAACCAAATCTCCGGTTAATTTTATCTCTTCACCGATTATTTCCGCGTCAATAGCATAGGGTTGACTGCGGCCCTGTGCATCACGAGAACTAAAGAAAATTCTATACTGATTGCCTTCCAAATGAAAGGCATAAGGAATGGAGGCATGAGAGGTCAAACCCGAAGATTGAAAATCATTCACATCCAATAACAATCCTTTTTTTCTCCACATAATCAATATACTTCAATGGCCAATTTCTCTTGCTTTCTTGCGGGTGCTCCCAAATAAAAAGATCCATCTTCAGTGGACTTGGTCACCAAAGCACCCATGCTAATCAAACATCCCTCACCAATCACCGTGTAATCCCTGATGGTTGCGTTTACACCCAACCAAGCACGTTCCTTTACATGACAATGTCCAGATAAAACGATATGCGAAGTAAAAAACACATGATCATCAATTCGGCCATGATGCCCAATGTGATTGCCACTCCACAACACCACATTGTTTCCAATTGTGGTGTAAGGTTGAATGGTGTTGTCTTCTAAAATAAAACAATTCTCCCCAATTGGATTGCCACAAACCGTTGCCTTTGAGGAGATGTAGGAAATATATTCATAACCCATTTCCTTGCCTTTGAAATAAATCTCTTTCCGCAAAGTATTCATCTTTACGCCTGTCATTGGTGCAAAAAACAAATACTTGGCTGGAGGATAATACGTGGTTAATTCTTCAAATGGCACAACGGGCAATTGATGAAAAGTGCTTTCTGTCAAATACGCCTTGTGAACGGTAAAAGCGACTACGGTATAATCTGAGTCATTGGTCAAATACCAGAAAGCCAATTCCGCTGTGTCCTTTACCCCAAAAATTACAACTTCCTTTTTCATATCAAGGTATATTTTTTTACCTCCTCCTTCAGAATAGAAGGGGAATAATTCATCATCAAATCCAAAATGCAAGCATAACGATTCTCAACAGCCAGCTCTTCCATCTGTATAAATTTAAGTGCTATGCCATCCTTTTCAAAATCCTCTTTGTTATAAAGGGCCTTTCCACCAATGGCGTTAACGTATTGTCCTCCGCCCAATTGTTGCACGATGGACTTTAATCCTGCTTCACGTTTCAATTCCAAATTTTCAAACTGAAAAGAAGAAGCGATGATGGGCGTTGTGATTTCCAAATAATTACACACGTGTTGTATGATGTACAAGTTCCACTCGGAAATACTGACCTCACGCTCAACAAAACATGGCGTCAATATTTCATCCATCACTTGTCCATAGAAGGACGACTTGCCATACAAATGCTGAAGGGTCTTCAAAAAATTGGCAACATATTGCTCAGAAAAATCAACCATCACCTCCCGGCAGTGTTTGTTCTGACTTCCTCCTTTTACCTTCACTTGGATAGCGGTATCATTCTTTAAAACATTGCGCGTCATGTAACTGCGCTTCATAAAAGAAACGTGATCCAAATTGACATAAACATCAACAGCATCAATCAACTGGAAATATCCCAAATAAGGAAAAAAATACGGTTGCATGATGGCTACAGACTTCATGAAAGGGCATTTATGATTTCACAAATCAATTCCAATTCCTCTGTAGTCAAGCCCACGTACAACGGCAAACACAATATTTTTTGACTGATGTCCTCAGAAATAGGACATGAGCTGCCCTGCACATAAGGCAGTTGGTTCAATGAGGGGTTAAAGTATCTTCTTGGAAAAATATCCGCTTTATTCAAAGTCAATAAAACGCGTTCCATGATCTCTTGAGACTCAAACCAGATGGGAAAATAAGCTGCATTCCATTGCAATCCTTCTTGCAATTTCTGTGTTCTAAAACCATCGAAAGACAAGTGTTTCATGTAATGCGCCACCACTTTCTTTCTTTCTTCCATAATGAAATCGATGTCCTCCAAAACACACACTCCCATGGCCGCATTCAACTCTGAAATTTTTCCGTTGATACCCACCTCGTCAAATGATTCTGGTGTGACGTGCCCAAAATTGTGCATGCGAAAGGCGCGTTGCAACAATTGTTCGTTCTGACTAAAAAGCGCACCGCCTTCGGCAGTATGAAATATTTTGGTGGCGTGAAAACTGCAAGTAGAAATATCGCCAAATTCAAAAACAGATTTTCCATT
>CANHIV010000154.1 GCA_947460525.1 Flavobacteriales bacterium | reverse complement strand
TTCTGCGGAGAAACAGAAGAGCAACACCAAGCCACAGTATCCCTCATGAATACAGTGGGCTATGATATTTGGATATAGCGCAGGAAAAGAATGAGAGCGCGAGTGAGAGTGAGCGTATAGAACCAACGCCATTGCCTGAAAGTGTAGAATTTTCAGAACTCGGTGAGTTGGGCCAAGACATCTTGAACAAGGCCATTAGCAGTTCTATCGAGCTTGAGGTAAGCGAAAAAGAATCGCCTGCAGCGCCACAACCCATGGTCACCAACTATGATGATGATTTTTTAAATTTCATCGCGCATTCTATTGGTGAGTTGGCGGAACCCAGCAATCACAATGACGGCTGGACGGAGCCTGCACCAAAAGAGGAAGCCAACGCCACAGCTAGCGTCAATCCCATCATCGAGAAGTTTATTCAAAACGAACCTCAAATCAATAGAGGTAAGGCCGTAGAATACGCCGCCGGCAACATGGCCAAAGAAAGTTTGGAGGAAGATGTCAATTTGGTCACTGAAACCATGGCCAAATTGTATGTCAAACAAGGCAAATTGGACAAAGCTAGAAAAGCGTACAAAAAGTTAATTGAGCTATATCCCGAAAAAAGTGTTTACTTTGCAGGGCAATTAAAAAATCTGAATAAGAAAAACTAATTCAATGGAAAACGTAATTATTGTATTAACCGTAGTAGTAGCCTTGTTATTGGCAGTTGTTGTATTGATTCAAAACCCAAAAGGCGGTGGATTAACCAGTGGTTTTCAAACCACACAAATTGGAGGGGTTCAACAAACCGCTGATTTCTTAGAAAAAGCCACTTGGTATTTGGTGATTGGTTTGTTTGTATTGTGCATGTTTAGCGCTAGCTTCAGCACTTCTACCCAATATTCTACTGGTGAAGAGGTAGCTCCTGCTACTGAACAAGAAGCTCCACAAGAGTAATTCTTTTTACATCATATTTGAAATGTCAGTGTGTCGCACTCACTGACATTTTTTTTTATCACCCTGCCAATTTTTCGCCTGAAAAACCACTTTCAGCAATTGGCACAACAAGTGCTTGAACGCAAACGTAAAATTTTAAAATTATGTCAGTGAACGTAAAACCTATTGCAGATCGCGTATTGGTTGAGCCTGCTGCGGCTGAAACCACTACAGCAAGCGGAATCATCATTCCAGAAACCGCAAAAGAAAAACCACAACGTGGAACCGTAGTAGCCGTTGGGAACGGAAAAAAAGACGAGCCCATGACTGTTGCTGTTGGTGACACTGTATTGTATGGCAAATATTCCGGAACAGAGATCGCTTTGGACGGAAAAGACTATTTGATCATGCGTGAATCAGACATTTTAGCAATCATTTAAAAACTAGGAAAACATGGCAAAAGAAATCACATTTGATGTAGCAGCCCGTGAGAAATTAAAATCCGGAGTTGATCAATTGGCCAATGCGGTGAAAGTAACCCTAGGTCCAAAAGGAAGAAACGTCGTTATCGATAAAAAATTTGGTGCACCTCATGTGACCAAAGACGGTGTTTCTGTCGCAAGAGAAATTGAATTAAAAGATCCCATTGAAAACATGGGTGCCCAAATGTTGAAAGAGGTAGCCAGCAAAACTGCGGACATTGCAGGGGATGGAACTACCACTGCAACCGTTTTGGCACAAGCCATTGTGGGTACAGGTTTGAAGAACGTAGCTTCTGGAGCCAACCCTATGGATTTGAAGCGTGGAATGGACAAGGCAGTAGCAGCAGTTGTTGCTTCTTTGAAAACCATTTCCAAAGAAGTGGGTTCAGACAACAACAAAATCAAACAAGTAGCTACTATCTCCGCCAACAATGACGAAGCGGTAGGTACTTTGATTGCAGATGCAATGGCCAAAGTGGGTATCGAAGGTGTTATTACCGTAGAAGAAGCCAAAGGAACCGAGACAGACGTTAAAACCGTAGAAGGTATGCAGTTTGATCGTGGTTATTTGTCTCCTTACTTCGTGACTAACGCTGAAAATATGGAAGCTGAGTTGGAAAATGCCTATATCTTGATCTATGACAAGAAGGTTTCCAACATGAAAGAATTGCTTCCAGTTTTGGAGAAAACCGTTCAAACTGGAAAACCATTGTTGATCATCGCTGAAGACGTTGATGGAGAAGCCTTGGCTACTTTGGTTGTCAACAAAATTCGTGGTGCTCTCCGCATCGCAGCTGTAAAAGCTCCAGGATTTGGTGACCGCAGAAAAGCCATGTTGCAAGACATCGCCATCCTAACGGGAGGTCAAGTAATCAGTGAAGAAATGGGATTGAAATTGGATGCTGCTACCCTAGAAGATTTGGGTCGTGCTGAAAAAATCACCATTGACAAAGACAACACCACCATCGTAAATGGTGCTGGAAATAAAGAAGGCATTCAAGCCCGTGTTGCGGAAATCAAAGCACAAATTGAAAAAACCACATCAGATTACGACCGCGAGAAATTGCAAGAGCGTTTGGCCAAGTTGGCTGGAGGTGTTGCTGTATTGTACGTAGGTGCTGCGACAGAAGTGGAAATGAAAGAGAAGAAAGATCGCGTTGACGATGCCTTGCATGCAACACGCGCTGCTATCGCTGAAGGAATCGTACCTGGTGGTGGAACGGCTTTGATTCGTGCAAGTGCTGCTTTGGACGGATTGAAAGGAGAGAATGATGATGAGACCACGGGTATCAGCATCATCAAGCGCGCCATCGAAGAGCCATTGCGTCAAATCGTAGCCAATGCTGGTGGCGAAGGAGCGGTAATCGTTCAGAAAGTAAGAGAAGGAAAAGATGACTTTGGATACAACGCACGTACTGAGAAGTTTGAAAACTTGTTGAGCAGCGGTGTTATCGATCCAACGAAAGTGGTTCGTGTAGCCTTAGAAAATGCTTCATCCATTGCAGGTATGTTGTTGACGACAGAGTGTGTGATTTCTGATATTAAGGAAGATGCACCTGCCATGCCAGCCATGCCCGGTGGAGGAATGGGCGGAATGATGTAAGCCATCGCCGATTTGTTTTTAACTTGCAGCCGCTTTCCGAAAGGAAGGCGGCTTTTTTTATGGTAAAAATCGATCAAATAGAACTCCCTGACTTTCCGCTGCTTTTGGCACCAATGGAAGATGTCAGTGACCCACCCTTTCGCTTGGTATGCAAGGAAAACGGTGCGGACATGATGTATACTGAATTCATCAGTAGTGAGGGCTTGATTAGAGACGCCGTCAAGAGCAAAATGAAGTTGGATATTTTCGAATACGAGCGTCCCATAGGCGTTCAAATATTTGGGAGTGAGATTGAGACCATGGTCCAATGCGCCAAGATCATCGAAGAGACAAAACCCGATTTATTGGACATCAATTATGGCTGTCCAGTGATGAAGGTAACGTGCAAAGGAGCGGGAGCTGGAATTTTGAAAGACATTGACAAGATGGTGCGCATGACCGAAGCCATCGTGAAAGCCACTACACTTCCCGTCACGGTCAAAACGCGCCTTGGGTGGGACGATGGGTCGAAAAATATTTTAGAGGTCGCTGAGCGCCTTCAGGACATCGGCATCAAGGCCTTGACCATACATGGACGCACGCGTGTGCAGATGTACAAGGGCGAAGCAGATTGGAGTTTGATTGCAAAGGTGAAAGAAAATCCCCGCATTCACATCCCCATCTTTGGGAATGGCGACATCGACAGTCCTGAAAAAGCATTGGAATACAAAAACAAATACGGTGTGGATGGGATCATGATCGGACGCGCCAGCATTGGGTATCCTTGGATCTTCAGGGAAATCAAACACTATTTGGCCACAGGAGAAAAGTTGGCGCCGCCCACTATTGATGAGCGCGTAGAGACATGCAAAAAACATTTGATGTTTAGTATACAGTGGAAAGGTGAGGTTTTGGGGATTTTGGAAATGCGCAGGCACTACACCAATTACTTCAAGGGATTTTCGCACTTCAAAGAAGACCGCATGGCGTTGGTTACCTCCAGCAATTTGGAAGAGATTTTGGAGCGATTGGATCGAATCAAGATTGAGAGGCGCTAGTATTTCTTTGCGCACTCTGCGCATACTTGGCGGACTTTGCGTTTCATGTATTTTTCTTAACGCAATGGGCGCGAAGGTCCTCGCAAAGATTTCTATGTTAAAAGTCAAGTATTATTTTCAATTTATTAGAAAATTATTTTCCATGACAAAAGGAGTCTGTCTTTGAAGCACTGCCCAGATGCGGTGAACGAGTTTATTTCGAACTGCATTGAGTACCGACATTTTGTTTT
>CANHIV010000153.1 GCA_947460525.1 Flavobacteriales bacterium | reverse complement strand
TCCACTGCATTGTGTCTGCCAATGTCTTCAAAACAATTGATCAGGTTTTCTTTCTCATCAAAAAGTGCTGCCGCATGAAGTCCGCCACTTTTGACAAATCACTTTGAAGCGCTCGCATTTGATCAAACATCTTGCTGAGATTCCATTGATGTTTCAAGGGATGTAAAGCCTCGCCGTTGGGGGATTCAAAAGCTGTTTTGCCACAAATACCACATGATGAAACACTCAATAATGATCTTTTGTTGCTGATAGATGATGGAGATGAAACTTTAAAATAAATGCTAGGACCCGTTTCCGTTTGTTCCAAGCGAAATGGGATTTGCGTTTCTTTTCTTGAAACGATCCCTTCCGTAATGAGCAATCCAAGGCCTAAGAAATGCTCATGACCTGGCGTTTGCATGGTCACCGTGAGGGGTTCGCCATTGATATAAATGGCAAAAGGTGATTCAACCACCAGTGCATCATTGACCGGATGTGAATCACCTTTTGAAACTTTGATTCCTTGGTAGGAACGAATCATAACATTACTTGCCGTAACGTTTTTCCGCCATTTCCAGAGCTTTGTACAAGTTCACTACTGAACCCGTTCTTGAATAACGACCAAATGTGTTCCAACCATCCAATGTGTAGTTGATAGAAAGACTGTGTTGCAAATAACTTGCTCCACCGTCGATGTCACTCAATCCCCATTTGGCTTGAGATTGTGCACCTACTGACCATGCACGATTCAATGCTACATTCAATCCCAAACCGGTGTTCAATGTCAAAGAGCTAGAAAAATTATCTGTTGATCTGGTGGTGTAACCCAAACCTTGAATAGAATGAACATTCAATTTTTTACCATTGATCAAGTTGTATTGTGTATTTAAATCATACGCATTCAAATTGCTCACTTGATCTGTTACCTCACCATTTTGAATTCGCGCATTCAATTTCATGAATGTCACAGCCAATGAAGCTGACCAATCTGCGTTGATCTCTTGGGCTACTTTAAATTGAACAGGCATTGGTGATTTGCTCCAGTTGTCTCCAGCTTTGAACATGTTCTCAAATTTCTTTCCATCATCGTCAACAGCAACCCACCCAATAGAATAAGTACGGGCAGTGTTGCCATAGAATACTTTCTCTTTCCAAGTGCGTTTGCGCTCTTCGTCCAAAGGCATTGCCTGGCGACTATAATCCACAGCTGATTCAAGAATTAGATTCTTTACCTCAGTAGCGGTCATTTGCGGATAGTAAGACCAAATGGCAGCAGCAACACCTGCAGTAACTGGAGAAGCCATAGAAGTTCCACTCATTGCCTCGTATTTTTTACCGGGAACCGTTGAGTAGATATCCACGCCAGGTGCAAATACATCTACCGTGCGGCGACCGTAATTGCTAAAGCTTGCTTTTAAACTTTCTGTGTTCTTATCGCTTGCTCCAATTTCTAACCATGTGGTACACTCACCACCACTTAGATACTTGGCCGTTGGGAAATTGTCTTTTACATCGACGTTCTTGTTGTCATTTCCTGCAGCATGCACCAACAAAACACCTTTTGACTCTGCATACTTCACCGCTTCGTCTACTCTGGCTTTGAATGGAGAGTAGGCTTTTCCAAAACTCATATTGATTACTTTGGCGCCATTGTTTACGGCATAGATAATCGCGTTTGCGACATCCTTGTCTCTTTCATCACCATCTGGAACACAACGAATGATCATCAACTCCGCATTGGGACAGATGCCATCCATTCCTTTTCCTTCACGAGCAGCACCAACGATACCTGCAACGTGGGTTCCGTGCTCACCAGCTGGACCATCAATGTGGTTATTGCCATAATTCATTTCATTGATATCCGCATAATTGTCACCTACGATAGAACGAGGATCGAAGTCCAAGTTGTATCCAAATTCCAATGCTGATTTCACTTGATCACCCCATTGTGGAAGAACAACATCAAAATTATTCTCGATACCTACCACGATCAACTGCTTGAAAATGGGCAAAGAGTCATTGTCGCCTTGAAATCCCATTACTTCATCTTTTGTGTAATTGTCACCAATCTCTTTCTTAAAGTAGTTCTTGGCAGTTTGGTACATCTTTACAAAAGACTCGTATTCTTTAACATTGTTCTGCGCTCCAGCCAAGCGAGCTTGAAAATCAGTTTCCAATTTTTGGAAATACTTGAATTCCTTCTCTTTTCCTTTTACTGATTTTCCATCAGGAAACATCCCTTTGTACATCTTGTAAACTCTGATAAATTCCATGTTGTCTTTTTCAACATCACCATTCTTGCCACCGATGAAGCTCCATCCATGAATGTCATCGATGTAACCATTTTTGTCATCATCGATTCCGTTGCCGGCGATTTCACCTTTGTTGGTCCAAAGACGAGAACCCAAATCTGGGTGATCCGTCTCCGTACCGCTGTCGATAATGGCCACTACGATAGGAGCAAAAGCACCAGAGGCTGGAGAAAAGTCTTGAAGCGCTTTGGCGGCGCTGGTTCCTACAATACCGTTGGTGCCATAATCCGCATGTTGCCATTGTTGATCGATGGGAGAATTTTGAGCTTGTGCTAGCGTTGCTAAACAAAGCGCTGTAGCCGAAAAGAGTAATTTTTTCATTCTAAAATATTGAATTGCGAATTAACGAAAAAAAAGGCAAGGTTGGGGCATAGAACTTTTCATTCACTTTGAATAGTTAACAATGTTTTTTATTTGATAGAAAATGGTTTTTAAAAGAATCTTTTCTTTGGCAGGTTGAACCCAATAAATTGAAGAAGAAATGAGCTTCCCATCAGATTTAGAAATAGCGCAAAATTGTCAATTGCGACACATCAATGAAATAGCCAATAAACTGAATGTTTCGGTAGATGATTTGGAGCATTATGGAAAATTCAAGGCCAAGTTGCCTTTGAATTTGATTGATGATGAAAAAGTAAAGCAAGCCAAATTGATTTTGGTAAGTGCGATTACGCCAACTCCTGCGGGAGAGGGTAAAACCACCACTTCCATTGGATTGACAGAAGGCTTGAACAAAATTGGCAAGAAAGCAACCGTGGTTTTGCGAGAGCCATCATTGGGTCCCGTTTTTGGAATCAAGGGCGGCGCTGCCGGAGGTGGATATGCGCAGGTTGTGCCCATGGAAGATATCAATTTGCATTTCACAGGAGATTTCAGTGCCATTGAAAAGGCCAATAATTTGTTGGCCGCTTTGATCGATAACAATATTCAAAGCAAAACCAACAATTTGGGCATCGATCCACGCCAGGTGTATTGGAAGCGCGTGATGGACATGAATGACCGTTCATTGCGTCAAACCATTATTGGTATAGGCGGAACAGGAAACGGCGTTCCCAGAGAAGATGGCTTTAACATTACACCGGCCTCAGAAGTAATGGCCATCTTGTGCATGAGCAAGAATATCGAGGATTTGAAAATGAAGTTGGGAAATATTTTTGTGGGATTCACTTACGAAAAGAAGCCCATCTATGCCCGTGATTTGAAAGCTGAAGGTGCTATGGCTGTATTGTTGAAGGATGCCATCAAGCCCAATTTGGTGCAGACCTTAGAAGGAAATCCTGCGATTATCCATGGTGGTCCATTTGCCAATATTGCACAAGGAACCAACACCATTATCGCAACGAAAATGGGATTGAGCTTGAGTGACTATGTGGTGACAGAAGCAGGATTTGGTGCGGATTTGGGTGCAGAGAAGTTCATGAATATTAAATGCGGTTATGGTCAATTGAAGCCAGACGCCATTGTTTTGGTGGCTACGATTCGTGCATTGCGCCATCATGGTGGGGCCAAGAAAGAAGAATACAATACGCACAGCATGGAGCGTGTTACAGCAGGAATGGAGAACTTGGAGAAGCACATTGAAAACTGCATGCATTTTGGCATCACGCCGGTTGTTGCTTTGAACCACTTCCCTACTGACAGTGAGGAAGAGATTCAATATGTCATTGATCGTTGTGCTTTGAAAGGTGTCAAAGCTGTTGTCGCTCGCGGATTTTCACAAGGTGGAGATGGCATGCGTGATTTGGCCAGAGAAGTTGTAGAGGTATTGGAGTCAGGAAGAAACGCATTCGCGCCTTTGTATGATTGGAATGCTCCGGTGAAAGAAAAGATTGAGAAAATTGCAAAGACCATATACGGCGCAGATGCGGTGCATTATACCAAAGAAGCGGAATCTGATTTAAAGATTATCGAGAAGTTGGGATTGACAACAATGCCGGTTTGTATGGCCAAAACGCAGAAGTCGTTTAGCGATGA
>CANHIV010000152.1 GCA_947460525.1 Flavobacteriales bacterium | reverse complement strand
TGCCTGGCTCAATGGGACCATCAAGCACATTCGATTGGTGGGATATACAGATTGTCAAGGAGATGAGGCGTATAATCTGAGGTTGTCACTTCATAGAGCTCAAACCATAGCCAATGCTTTTCTTCAATTGGGCGTGGTTGATGCGGATTTTCCATTTGAGATAGTAGGTGCGGGCGAATTGCCTTGCATCACAAAGGATCCTTCAGGAGATGCAGAAAATCGACGAGTGGATTTGATCATGACCTACGAAGTTGAAGCAAAGGAAACACCTGATGAGATGACCCAGCAGATAGAGGAGAGGGGGCGCGTAGAGTTGACAGGAGTTAATTTCCAGCCGGGGCGGCATCTGCTGCTCCCTAGTTCGATTGAACCACTCGATCAATTGCTTAAAACAATGAGGACCCACCCTCAGCTGAAAATTGAACTGCAAGGACACATTTGTTGCCAACCCTATCCGGGAGATGGGCAGGACAATGACACGGGACTTTCTAATTTATCAGAAGCAAGAGCAAAAACCGTTTACGAATATTTGATTCAACAAGGGATAGGCGCGGATCGACTGAAATACAGGGGAATGGGAAATTATTTCCCAAAGGTTAGTCCTGAAGTTACGGAGGCTGATCGGATTGCCAATCGCCGTGTTGAGGCTGTAGTTTGGGAGTGATGGGAAAACTTGTTGAAAGATAAAATTTGTACCCCCTGTAATCTCACCTTATTTTTGCCGCACACTTATTTCAGTTTAGAAGGATTTCCTTGCTCTGGTGACGGAGCGAGATAAAAAAAAAATGCCCAAAGACAAAAGCATTCAGTCGGTCCTCATCATTGGTTCTGGACCCATCGTTATCGGACAAGCATGTGAATTTGATTATAGCGGAAGCCAAGCTGCGCGCTCCTTGCGTGAAGAGGGTATTGAGGTTACCTTGATCAATAGCAATCCCGCAACCATCATGACAGATAGAGTGGTGGCGGACAATGTCTATTTATTGCCATTGGAGCCAGCTAGTATCGAGACGATATTAAAGAACCATAAGATTGATGCGGTATTGCCTACCATGGGCGGACAAACGGCTTTGAATTTGGCCATTCAGTGTGAGGAGATGGGCATGTGGAAAGAGCATGGTGTTCGAATGATTGGCGTGGATACCCAAGCCATTGAGATTACAGAGAACAGAGAGGCTTTCAGAAATTTAATGGGAGAAATTGATGTTCCCATGGCTCCTCAGGCCACGGCCAAGTCGTTTTTAGAGGGAAAGGAAATTGCACAAAAATTCGGTTTTCCTTTGTGTATTCGTCCTTCCTATACCTTGGGAGGATCTGGCGCAGCATTGGTGCACAACCAAGCTGATTATGACAAATTGTTGCAACGCGGATTGCATCTCTCTCCGATTCATGAGGTCATGATTGATAAAGCGTTGATGGGCTGGAAAGAATTTGAGTTGGAATTGCTTCGCGATGCCAATGACAACGTGACCATCATTTGTAGCATTGAAAATTTTGACCCCATTGGAATTCATACTGGAGACAGTATTACTGTTGCTCCAGCAATGACCTTAAGCGACACGACATATCAAAAGATGCGCGACATGGCCATTAAGATGATGCGTGCGATTGGGAATTTTGCTGGAGGCTGCAATGTGCAGTTTGCGGTGAGTCCGGATGATCAAGAGGATATCATTGCGATTGAAATTAATCCTCGCGTTTCAAGATCATCCGCTTTGGCATCTAAGGCAACGGGTTATCCGATTGCTAAGATTGCCTCCAAGTTGGCCATTGGGTATCACTTGGATGAATTGAAAAATCAAATCACAAAATCCACTTCGGCATTCTTTGAGCCGACATTGGATTATGTCATTGTCAAGATACCCCGTTGGAATTTTGATAAGTTCCCAGGCAGCAACCGCGAATTGGGATTGCAGATGAAGTCGGTTGGTGAGGTAATGGGAATTGGAAGAAGTTTCCAAGAGGCTTTGCAAAAGGCTTGTCAATCTTTGGAGATCAATCGAAACGGATTGGGAGCCGATGGAAAAGAGTTGAGAGATCAGGACCAAATATTGCATTCTTTGGAACACCCCAGTTGGAATCGCATCTTCCATATTTATGATGCCATTAAATTGGGTATTCCATTTAAAACGATATGCGACAAAACCCGAATTGATATTTGGTTTTTAAAGCAAATTGAAGAGTTGATTCAGTTGGAGCGAAAAGTTGAAAAGCATAGCCTTCAGTCGATACCTGCTGATTTACTTTTTGAAGTCAAGCAAAAGGGATATGCAGACAGGCAAGTTGCGCATTTGCTTCGCTGCTTAGAAAGTGAGGTGTATGCAAAGCGCGATGAATTGGGTATTCAGCGTGTGTACAAATTGGTCGACACCTGTGCTGCGGAGTTTGAAGCGCAAACACCTTATTACTATTCGACATTTGAGATGGAGAATGAGAGTGTGGTGAGTGACAAGAAAAAGATTGTCGTCTTGGGCAGTGGTCCCAACCGAATTGGTCAGGGAATTGAGTTTGATTATAGTTGTGTTCACGGCGTATTGGCAGCAAAGGAATGTGGTTATGAGACCATCATGATCAATTGCAATCCAGAGACGGTGTCTACAGATTTCGATACTGCGGACAAGTTGTATTTTGAACCTGTTTTTTGGGAACATATTTATGACATCATTCGACATGAAAAGCCAGAAGGTGTGATTGTTCAATTGGGTGGTCAGACGGCTTTGAAATTGGCGGCCAAATTGGATCGCTATGGCATTAAAATCATTGGAACTTCATTTGATTCATTGGATTTGGCTGAAGATCGCGGACGTTTCTCCAATTTGTTGAAAGAGCAGAACATCCCTTATCCAAAGTTTGGTGTGGTGGAAAATGCAGAGCAGGCGATAGAGTTGAGCCGCGATTTGGGATTCCCGTTGTTGGTTCGTCCTTCCTATGTTTTGGGCGGACAGAAGATGAAGATTGTGATTAATGAGCAAGAGTTGGAGCAGCATGTGGTCAATATTTTGAGGGACATGCCCGACAATCAAATCTTGTTGGATCATTTCTTAGAAGGCGCGACAGAGGCGGAGGCCGATGCTATCTGCGATGGAGAGGATGCTTACATCATCGGTATCATGCAGCACATTGAGCCGGCGGGTATCCATTCTGGAGATTCTTATGCAGTATTGCCTCCCTACAACTTGGGTGATTTTGTGATGACCCAAATTGAAGAACATACCAAGAAGATTGCTAAAGCATTGGGAACAGTTGGTTTGATCAATATACAATTTGCCATCAAAGATGATGTGGTGTATATCATCGAGGCCAATCCAAGAGCTTCTCGCACTGTACCTTTTATCGCGAAGGCCTACGATGAGCCTTATGTGAATTACGCCACCAAAGTGATGTTGGGTGCTAAGAAGGTGAAAGATTTTAATTTCCAACCCAAGAGAAGTGGGTATGCCATAAAGATTCCAGTTTTTAGTTATGAGAAATTCCCAGAGGTAACCAAAGAGTTGGGACCAGAGATGAAATCTACGGGAGAAGGCATACGCTTTATCAAAGATTTGAAGGATCCATTCTTTAGACAGATTTATTCAGAGCGCAATTTGTATTTGAGCAAATAATGACGATAGAGCAAGCCCAACAAGTTGTAGATACTTGGATCAAAGAGCATGGCGTTCGTTACTTCAATGAGTTAACCAACATGGCCATGCTCACAGAGGAAGTAGGGGAGGTAGCCCGCATCATCGCCAGGCGTTATGGCGAGCAGAGTGAGAAGGAAAGTGACAAATCCAAAGATCTAGGAGATGAGATGGCGGATGTGTTGTTTGTTTTGATTTGCTTGGCCAATCAGACGGGAGTCAATCTTACCGAGGCTATGGAAAAGAATTTGGCTAAAAAGACAAACCGAGATGCTCAGCGTCACAAAGACAATGAGAAGTTGAGGGGGTGAAGGTTTGGAGGTGGGCTTTGGCCCACCGGGAAGGTTGTTGATTGGAGGTGAGCTTTAGTCCACCGGATGGGATTAATCATCAAATACTCCTCAACTGCTTCAAATGTTGCTCTTGCTGGTGCAAGTTGAAATTGTCCCAGATAGGTGCATCGGTGGTTTTCTCGCCAATAAGTGAGTCCAAATAAATGTTGTCCTCTTGGTACAGTGCATGAATCTTTTTAAGCACGGCAAAGAAGAACGCATCTAGCTTTTCAAATCTTGTCCATTCTTCAGGTAGTGCTTCAATGTGGGCAGGAACCAATTGCACAGCAATGAGAATCTCCAACATTTCCTCATTAAG
>CANHIV010000151.1 GCA_947460525.1 Flavobacteriales bacterium | reverse complement strand
TGGTTGGGACAAAAAACTGGTTTACGACAACTACCAACACAAAAACTACACCCTGGCCTATTGGCTCTTTACCGATATGGACCAACATCCCATCGCCATCATCGCAATGGACTACTCCAACCTCGATGAAGAATCGAAAGATGTCAAAGATTTTCTTCTGGGCATCAGCGGTAGCTACATCGTGCTCTTTTTCATCGCAGCTTTCTTGGCCTTCTTCCTCTCCCGATACATCACCCGATCCCTGCGCGTCATTGCTTCAAAAATGAAATCCACGGATCTTCAAAAAAACTTCGAGCCGCTCTCTTGGGACTCCAATGACGAAATTGGAAATTTGGTCATTGAATACAACAAGATGCTCGCCGCCCTTCAAAAAGGGGCCGATCAATTGGCAGAAAATGAACGTGAAGGGGCTTGGAGAGAAATGGCACAACAAATTGCCCACGACATCAAAAATCCACTTACCCCCATGAGGCTTAGGGTACAGCACCTTTCTCGCCAGTTTGACAATGGAAACAATCCGCAGTTTGAAGAACAACTTAAGGTGTTTATTCAATCCATGACCGAGCAAATTGATACCCTCGCCAATATTGCCAACACTTTCTCTCATCTGGCCAAAACAGATGACCTCCCGCTGAATCCCATCGACCTCGATGCCTTCATTGGCCACCAAATCGACCTTTTCAAAGACGACAACAACTTTGTAGAATACAACAACCGCTGCGCTGGAATTTCCGTACTGGCGGAAATCAATAGTTTAAGTCGAATTTTTGCCAACCTCCTCACCAATGCCATCCAGGCCCAAAAAGAGGATACGCCGCTGCACATCCAATTGAATGTTTGGAAAAATAAAAATTATACCTTCATTCGCATTGGTGACAACGGAACCGGTATTCCCACTGAATGGTTGGGCCGATTATTTCAGCCTCGTTTTACTACAAAAACCACGGGTTCTGGCATTGGATTGGCCACTGCAAAGGCGCTAATGGAAAAGATGAACGGTCAAATCAGATGCAAGAGTCAACCCAACAAGGGAACCTCTTTCTTCTTGATTTTTCCTACTCAACATGAACAACAGGATACAAAATAGGACGGCTTGGCGCTGCGTCCAATTCAAAGGATGGCGGTTGCAATGAAAGACAATAGAGCCCATCTAGAATTTCATCATTAACAAATATCATTTCTGAGATGGTGGCATCTTTTCTTGGGAAATCAGGGAAACCCCAAAACGCATGATGACAAGTCAATTGGCCTTCGTCGGATTCCCTATCTACACTGGGCAAATCAACCAACAAGTGAATGACACCCATTTCATTTAAACGTCTTCCTATTTCCTCTTCCAAATAAGGAAAATTGGTGTTGGAATAATCCCTCGTTTTCTTGGATGCATCATTGGGTGCAGTCCTGATAATCAAGGCCGCTGGACGGTGGTGCAATACCTTTTCAGAAATCTGCTCCCACAATATCACCTCATCACCATTGGACAAAGTTTGTGGGGCAACAGAGACCAAAAGCGCATGCGTAAAAAAAGGCCCCTTCCATTTGGAAATAGGAAACTGTTCCGGATCAATGTGCCCCAATGTCTCGGTATGGGTTCCATTGCCGTGCGGATTAAAATTGACTTGAAAAAAATTGACTTTGCCCCCTTCAGCTATACTGCCAATGAATCCATTCTCCATAACAGGCGCCATCACCGGCGGCTGCACATACCATGCTTTGGGGCCATGTATGCCCATGGGAATGGCAATGTCCAACGGGGAATGCAAATCGGCTTTCCAGCCCATTCCATTGTGTCTGTACTGAATGGTCATATCAAAAATAAATAGCGGGGTTGACAGGCAAACCAGATCTCCAAATCTCAAAATGCAAATGCGCCCCTTGCGACTTTTCCCAACCCATGCCCACTTGACCCAATGCCGTTTGCGTTGCAATGGCTTGTCCGGGGTTGACCATCACCGCCTGCAAGTTGGAATAAATCGATAACCATCCCTCAGCGTGTTGAACCACCACTTGGTAAGTCCCTGAAGGCAACGGCAACACACTCACCACCCTTCCTTCTGCAATGGTCAAGACGGGAGTACCTAGAGCAGCGGCATAATCCACACCGGAATGACCTTTCTGAAAATTAAAATCTTGAACTTTTCTGCCCACAACCGGCATCGTAAACGCCGTTTCTGACAATTGGAAATTCTTTTTGATCTTCTTGGCCTTCATCTCCAAATCGAACAAACTGTCCTCTTGTGACCATTCCAATTTCTTGGTCTTCAATTGCGTGGTGTCCACTTTCTGATTCACCACCCCGCCTGAGATAATCGTTTTCACATTTTCAAAATAAGCCTGGTTTTGCGCCAATACCTTATTCAATGAATCTGCTGCCAACCGCGCCTCTCGGGCTTGTTCACGGTACTCAATATCCACATAACCTGGAACCAAGTACACCTTTAACGGCGTAAAAGCCACCAACAAATAAATGATCAATCCAAACACAAACAACAATCCCCCAAACATGACAATCAAGTTCATCGGCGTCAAAGAATAACTAAAGCGCTCTTCAAAAGTGCTCTCATTCAGGACGGTTAGCCTGAACTTGGACTTGAGCTTCTTTAATAGTTTCTTCCGCCTTGGGCGACGTTCTCTTTTCATGGATTATTTTCAATTCCTACAAATTAAAGCAGGAAAATGAAATAAATTTGGACTTTTCAGGTTTATACTAGTTTTTTAAATGAGAATGTCCACTATTGCCCGCCTAATTCTGTCCATCATCGGACTGAGTGTTTTGGTTGTGTCCTGCACCACCAAAAGAGACGGGGTGGCCTATCGCATCTACCACAATACCACCACGCATTACAACGGCCATTTCAATGCGGATCAGGCCATGCTCAAGGCCGAGGCCAAAATTCTTTCCAACACCACTGAAGATTTTGATTCCATACTTTCTGTCATCGCGCTGGGAAATGATGATGCCGTAAAAACAGCCTATGAGGATTTTGAACGGGTGATTGAGAAAAGTGAGAAGGTCATCGCGAAGCATACCATCACTGGAGAAAAGAAAAGCAGCGTCAAATGGCCGGAATACAACAAATGGATTGACGAGAATTACGTGCTCATAGGCAAGGCGCATTACTACAAAAAGAACTACAACGATGCCGAAAAGCTTTTCCAATTCGTTACCAAAAAATACACGGAACCCAATGCGGTTGGCGTAAGTGCATCGTGGTTGGCATTGGATTTATTGGCCCAAGATGAACTCCCCAAAGCTTTGCAGCTCATGACAAGAGAGGATTTTAATCCTGTCTTAATGGAGCCAAAAAATCAAGTCTTCTACCACAGCGTTTTGGCGCATTTGTACATCAAGTCCCACAAATGGGAAAAGGCCAAAGAACAATTGAGCAAAGCTTTAGCAGCAACCAAGAAGAAGAAACAACGCGCACGTTTGCATTTCATTTTGGGACAAGTGCATGAGCAGATGGAAGAGTTCAGTTCTGCGCAGACACAATACGCCAATGTATTGAACAGCAAGCCTACTGTGGAATTGGACTTTCAGGCCCGAATGAAAAAAGCCATCAGTGCATTGAGAAACGGTTCCAGCGCACTCATCGCCAAAACGGAATTGCTCAAGATGTTGGAAGAGTTGAAATACGCCGATTACAAGGATCAAATTCTTTACACCTTGGCCATAATGGCTGAAGAGCAGGGTGAAACAGCAGAGGCCAAGCAATTGCTCGCTCGATCTATCAAGGAATCCAAGAAAAACAAAAAGCAGAAGGGAAAGTCTTACTTGTTCTTGGCGGATTTGCATTTCAAGGCAAAAGAGTATGTTTCCGCTCAAGCAGCCTATGACAGTACCCAAAAAATTATTGGCGACAAACATCCCCGATACGACGAGGTAAGTGGAAGAGCAAAAAGTTTGACCGAATTGGTAGAATACCTCAATAAAATTGAAAACGCAGATAGTCTATTCAAGCTCTGCGGCATGTCCCAACAGGAGCAATTGAATGCCATCAAGGAAATCAGACAAAAACTAATTGCGCAAGAAATAGCCAAGAGAGAAGAAGAGGCCAGATTGGCGGCAGAAAGACAAGCCGCCGCGCTTGAAAATACAGGAACCGCAGGCTTTTGGTGTTATAACAAGTCCATGCGCGACAAAGGAGCGCAAGAGTTTTTGGATTATTGGGATGATCGTCCTTTGAAAGACAACTGGCGCTTGGGCGCCAAGTTGGCCACCATGAATGATGTCCCCGATGAACGTCCCGGACAAGAAGAATCTACCGAATCCACAGCCAACAGTGTTGAAAGC
>CANHIV010000150.1 GCA_947460525.1 Flavobacteriales bacterium | reverse complement strand
TCAATACTGCGGGAGGATTAAAGTTCAATTATGCGGATGAATTTAGAGGTGAAATAGATCTCGATGCCGATGGCAATATCTATGTCGTGGGTACAACGCAGAGTGGCAATTTTCCATTGGTCAATGCTACAACAAGCGGTGGTGGGATGCAGGATGCTTTTATCATGAAAATCAATTCAGATTGGCAAATCCAGTATGTTCAGAAGTGGGGCGGAAGTGAAGATGAGTCAGGCTGCAGCGTGGCCATCAGTAATGGCGAAGTTTGGCTTTGCGGTGGAACGCAGAGTATCGATTTGTCTGTCAACGCCAATGCGTATCAAATAGCATTTGGTGGTGGTGTGTCGGATGGTTGGGTGGCAAAGTTGAATCCGCAAGGTCAGTGGACGAGTGCGACATATTGGGGAAGCCCCGCCTATGAGCAATGGTATTTTATCGAAGTGGATGGGAACGGGCATCCATTTACTTATGGACAAAGCACTGCCAATGGCAATACGTGGGTAATCAATTCGACATGGTCCCAAACCAATAGTGGAATGGTGGTGGCGCAATGGAACCAAGATTTAAGTGCTATTGTTCGTTCTACTGTATTTGGCTCTGGCAGCGGCGTTCCCAATCTTTCTCCTGCAGCTTTTTTGGTAGATGTGTGTGGTCAAATTTATCTTTCTGGGTGGGGCGGTGCCGTGAACCAAGGTTCCAATGCACAAACGGGCAATACACAGAATTTGTGGCTTTCCCCAGATGCCTTTCAATCCACAACCAATGGCAGTGACTTTTACCTGTTGTTGCTGGCTGATGATTTTTCACAACCCATTTATGGTACTTATTATGGAGGCGGCACATCTGCGGAGCACGTGGATGGCGGTACCAGTAGGTTTGACAGAAAGGGCATCATTTACCAAAGTGTTTGTGCAGGTTGCGGCAATCATGATGACTTTCCAATATTCCCGCCCAACGCGGTTTCCCCAATCAATGCCTCCAACAATTGCAATAACGGTGTTTTTAAGTTCGATTTTGAATTGCCTTTGACCTATGTCCAGCCCATTTTCCCTTATGAAGTGTGCATAGGAGAAGAGGTGTTGTTTGCCGCCAATTTTCAAAATGTGGCCAATTGGAATTGGCAAGACCAAGATGGTAATGTAATTAGCGAATCTTCTTCATTTACACTTTCTTTTGATACTCCCGGTGACTATTACATTGAAGCAGTGGGCATCGACTCATCCACCTGCAATATCAGTGATTCGTCCGGTCACTGGATACATGTTCATGGGCCCCAAGTCCTACAATCTGAATTGAGAGCCATGTGCTGGGGAGATACCATTTGGGTGGGATTGGATTCTGCGCAAAGCAATGTGGTCTATAATTGGACAGGCAATGGAATAGGCATTGACAGTTTGTACCAAACCCAATTTTTTGGAACGGAAGATGAAATTTTAATGCTGACTGTGCAAGGCGAATGGTGCACCGACACCATCAAATTCCCCATTGATGTCATTCAAGTTGCGTTGACTTTGCCCAGCGATACCGCATTGTGCAATGCCCAAAATATTGTTGTTCAACCATTGTCATTGTCAGATGCGGATGCACTGTCCTGGTTTTGGAATGATCCCAATACTGCCAGCGTGGGACAAGGAGTTTCATTAAATTGGACATTGAACCAAAGCGGGACCTTCTATGCTTTGGCACAGAATCAATCTTGCCAAGTCTTGGATAGCATGCATTGGGAATTGTTTTCGGTTCCTTCCAATTTGTTGGAAGACGATTGGGCCTGCGGTGGTGATACCTTGGAAATTGGGATATCCAATCCTATCGGATCGATTCAATACACTTGGTTGCCCAGCAATCAAATTGTGTCTGATTTGAATGCGCCATCCGTTACTGTTGTAGTAAATGAGGATGATGTTTTTTACGTGACTTCAAGCTTGGCGGAATGCAGTCGGGTAGATTCAATTGCTGTTGGGGTTTCGCTTTTGAGTCAATACGAGGTTTCGCTTTCTTTGTCAGATCAGCCCATAATAGCGGGTCAAATGGTGGATTTGCTGATTTCTCCAAGTACGTTTAACTATCAGGTTCAACCTACCTCATGGATAGTAGAAGAGTCGCCAGGTGTTGTTCAGGGATTACCCGGAGAGAGCGGATGGTGGAATGTGATTTGGAATGAAGGACAATGCTATCGAACGGATTCTATATGGATTGAGGTGGTTGATTTTAGTTGTGACGATCCTTTCCTTTTTGTGCCCAATGCTTTTAGTCCCAATGGAGATGGGGCCAATGAAGTCTTATTTGTTTATGGACATTTTATGTCCAATTTTGTTTTTCAAATCAACGATCGTTGGGGCAATCAAGTCTTTTATTCTGAGAACCCAAAGCAAGGTTGGGATGGTTGGTTCAACGCCAAGCCTGCCGCCCTAGGTGTATATCATTATTATTTGAGTTGGCAATGTGAGGACGGACGAACTTGGCACAAAGAAGGCAACATTAGTTTGATTCGATGAGGGCGTTGCTAATCATATTTTTTTGGGGATTCACAACTTCTTTGGCAGGGCAGGATATTCACATGACCCAATGGTGGAATGCACCGATGGTTTACAATCCAGCCATGAATGGTGATCAGCAAGGCGAGATTCAAATCAATACAGGGATGCGTTCTCAATGGAAAGGCGTGTCGGGTGTCCCGTATCAAACACAATGGCTGCAAGGCGAGTTGAACAAGTGGTCGTCACACTTGTGGAGTTGTGCTGGTGGGGTAGGTCGAGATATCGCAGGTGATGGCAATTGGAGACAACTGCATTTGTTTGTCAATACCTCTCGGCATTGGGTGCTGGACAGCGCCAAGACGGTGATCAGCATTGGAGGTCAGGTTCAATTTCAGCAATGGGCTTGGGATCCCAACAATTGGCAATGGGGAAGCCAATGGAATGGGGCTTATTTTGATGGTCAACTACCAAGCCTTGAAGATCAAATGCAGCAGCGGGTTGGAATTTTCTCAATTCACTCGGGTTCCAAATGGATTCAAAATTGGTCGCCCAATCTGCAATCAAAACTAGGAATGGGTATCCATCAATTGTATGCATCTTCTTTCGATGTTAATGGAACGCAGCAAAGATTGAAGCAAAGATGGAGCGCATCCATTCAGCTCAATTATGCGTTATCTCCCAATTGGAAATTTGCAGGGATGACATTGTATCAAAAGCAAGCGGCGCAAACGGAATGGACCAACTTGGTTCATTTGGAAAATGTGTTGGACGACAGACCGTGGAATTATTTAAGTTGGAAAGCGGGTTTCGGTTTTAGAAATAGAGATGCGTTGATTTTATTTTTGGGAGGTCGATACGGACAACATCAATTGGGATTGAGCTATGATTGGAATGTGTCAAAATTTTCGGAAGCCACCGAATACAGAGGAGGGTGGGAGTTGCATTACAGTTGGTTGCTAAATCCTTTGCCTGTTCCGAAAAGAGTAAAGCCTGCTTGCCCTGATTATTATTAGATTTGCCAAATGATATCAATAATATTCTTCGTTGCTGGTTTTTTTAATGTGTTGTATTGGGTAGCAAAAATGGGTGCTCAAGAATATACCACTCTATTTGCCATTCACAATGGATTTATAGGTGTCTTTGGATTGTACAGTTTGTTGAATTTCTTGGCGGCCAGTTCTTTAATGGCTGATACCATCATCAAATGGGACGATTACCAAGAAAAGGGTCAGATAAAATGGAGAATGGCTTTGACAGTGTTTATAGCCTTTTCTTTCGGAGGCCAAGTATTATTGGCTTTGATGAGTTTGTTTACGACAGGAGAAATAATGTAATTAACCGCCAACAGCGTGTTTCAAATTCTCAACTGAGCTTTCCCACAATAGCAGGCATTCGTCTTCTTCACCTTCATCGCAAAAATCAGTGATGATCAAAGCCAAATCGCCGGTCATTTCATCTTTTGTGATACGGATTTCAAAGAAGGTTTTTTCCTTTCCGTCTTCTACCCAGTGAAATTTTACAAAGTGATCTTTTTTGGAAGAAACCAACTTGGCCACTTTTTGCTCACCTTCCCAAATAAAGGTCAATTCATCACCTTTGATATTCACCTTGTCCGCAAACCATTCTTCAAATCCACTAGGCGTACTAATGCAATTGTAAATCGTGTGAGCGGAAGCGTGAATGATAAATTCAAATTGAACTTGAACTTTGGCCATAGTCTTTAATTTAGGTCTAATGCAAGTATAAGCATAAAAAGACAATTATTTATGATTTGCATATCAACACATTTGAAATAATTGTTTACTTTGGAAAACTGATAGCATGAT
>CANHIV010000149.1 GCA_947460525.1 Flavobacteriales bacterium | reverse complement strand
TGTACGTTCCAGATATACTGGCAAATACGATTACACTGAACAATGCGATACTGGCCGTAATGCTCATGCTCAAGTCAAAGTGGAACAATTGTGTAGTGAGGAAGATGAGTAGGGAACAGATGAGTCCATTAAAGGACCCTACCCCCAACTCTTTCAAAAGTTTTCTGTAAACGGTTTCATCCAATACACTTTGATTGGCCAATGCTTTTACAACCAATGCAGCGGATTGTACACCAACGTTTCCGCCAGTAGCAGCAATGAGCGGCATGAAAATCGCCATTTGTGGATTTTCTGTGATGTCGTAAAGTCCAATGATATAAGCGCTGCTCATTCCACCTCCCATTCCAATCAAAAGCCAAGGCAATCTTGCCCTCGTTAATGTGCGAATGCTGTCTCCTGATTCAACGTCTTCCGAGATACCAGATGCCAATTGGTAATCCTTATCTGCTTCTTCCTGCATGACGTCTACCACGTCATCGATGGTGATTCTTCCAATCAACTGGCGGTTTTCATTGATTACTGGAACAACAACCAAGTCATATTTTTTCATGACGTTCACGACGTCTTCTGCAGGGGTGTCCGTATTGACGCTGTGTACTTTGTAGTCTTGATACAACTCCTTGATGGTACTTCGCAAGCTAGCGGAAGCAAATATCAAAGTCTTCATGCTCAAGGTTCCCATGATGTGGTCCTCATCGTCCACAACGTATATGGTGTATATATTGTCGATGTCTTCACTTTGCTTTCGCATTTCGCGGATGGCCATTGCCACTGACCAAGATGCATTTACCTTGATCATTTCCTTGGCCATCAAAGCACCCGCGGTACCTTCAGCATAGTTCATCAAATCGATGATGTCACTGGCTGTTTCGATATCCTCAAGAAGGGCGATTACCTCTTCTTGTTTTTCTTCAGGAAGCTCCGCGATAACGTCTGCGGCATCATCCGAATCAAAATTCTCAATCAGATCTTCCGCAATTTCTCGCGAAGTCAATTTGCTTAGAAGTGAATTTCGAACATCTTCATCGAGCTCCAACATCACCTCAGCGCCGCGTTCTTCGTCGATGGATCGATAAAGGTAGACGGCCTCTTCTTCTCTGAGCTCGTTGATGATTTCCGCTAAGTCAGCGGGATGGAGATCTTGGGTAAGCTGAATTAATGCAGTGTCCCTCCCTTCCACGATGGAGCGGCGAATATCTGCCAGCAGCTCTTTGGTAATCTTGATATACATCGGGAAGGATCCATTTAAAAATTTTCTTTACTGTGCAAAGATAGGAAAAGGCTTAAGGTTGCTGCTGAATAAATTTTTCTACTTCCTGAATGGACTTGGCTTTGAGCTGCAATACGCCTTTGGCATCGAGCACAAAGAATACAGGCGTTTTGTTGACTTTGTATTGTTTAGCAACGGGTGAATTCCAACCCTTGCCGCCTAAAATATTGGGGAAGGTGAATTGCCTTTCATCCAAAGCTTTCTCCCAAAGTGGCGCAGCTTCATCTATGCTGTATCCCACCAATTGAATTTTTTTGGGTCCGTACTTTTGATCGAATGCAAGAATTTCTGGCGCGGCATCCTTACAATGGGTGCACCATGAACTCCAGAACATGAGTATGGTGTATTTGTTTTTTGGGACTGTTTTATTGAGTTCAAATACTTGACCATTTCTCAACTTTGCTGAAAAATTGGGAGGGGTATTTCCTACTGTCAGTTGTTGAATAGAAGAAGCGGTTTTGGTCAATAGTTTGTGAATGTCATCTTCTCCGCAGCTCTCAGCGTTCAAGTGATTGTCGATGAGGTAGGCGCAAATATTGTCCATGCCACTTTCAAAAAAACCAACAATCATTTGATAAACGGCAAATTCATACACCACATCGTTCACCATGGTTCTGGTCAGGATTTCTTCTGAGCACTGGATGTATCCTGAGTTCTGGCCATTGCTGAATTTTCTCATGTAGCGCTGAATGCGATCATTTAAAACACTGCATCTCACTATCGAAGTATCGGTAAAATCAAAATTGTTCCAAAAGGTTTTTTTATTGAGCGGTAAAACATCTGACTTCCATCCAATCAATTTGTTGAGAAAAGTTCCGGGATGGGCATTTCTCAGTGAATCGCGAAGCAAAGAAAGTTCCCACTCTTTTTTATTGATGATGGTGCTATCATTGCCTTCTTTTTTATGTGCTGCACGGATGGCGCTGTTGAATTTATTTTCCTTTGGAATGTATTGGATGTAGGCAATGTTTTGAGCAGACTGAAGATATTTTAAATTGGTTTCTAATTTGGGACCTTGCAATGCCAACTCAACCAAGGGTTCATTGTCCAGTATCATAGGAACGTGGTTGTTGTCATTTACCCCGATTATGTACATGCCTTGCGGATAGTGTCTCTTTTTGAATTCAAACTTCCCATTGATGACCTGAGCGGAATCAACCAGATCCATTACTTTCCCAATGGTGGACCAGATTTTCACAGATGAAAATTTTCCGCCTACGATGGTGCCTTTCACCACGGTAGGTACTGAATTGGCCGAGCTGAAAAGGCCAATGCTGATAAAAAAGATTGCAAGTAAAATTCGTGTCATCATAAAACAAAAATAATAAAGGATTTTGCGAACATCGTGCCATTAACTTTGCGTTATGAACCCTGAAATTTTAAGATGGTGGAATCTTCAAGATTCAATTTCGCAAGAGCAATGGGAGGAGGCTTATCAAGATCAATTGTTTGAAGCCAAGAAGCAACTTCGACAAGCTTTTTATGCACCCAAGTTGTTTCAGTCGAAATTGGCTACCTATCAGAAATGGGCGCAATCGATGCGCTCTGATTTGAAATGGCTGGTAAGTGAAAGGTTTCAATTTGAGAATTTTTCGGAATTCGAAAGTTGGGCATCTGCTGCACAATTGAACATCTCGCGATCAGAAGATTTTGTGTCGCTGGTAATCGTTGGACATCAGGTCTTGCAAGCGATGGATGCCTATCGAGATTTGGTATTGCGATTAACCGATCAGTGGTCAGGAGAGGAGATAAGTGTAGAAGTAACCTCAAAGGATGTTTTTCCTTCGGGGGCATATCTATTGGGCATTAGAAGAGGCCAGACCAATGAAGATTGGAAAATGCCTTTGCTCAAAGAACGCAAGCGAGTGTCGATTGTCTTTTAAGGTTTTGGATGATATTTGTAAAACAATAGGAACATATGAGAATTATAGAATGTATCCCCAACATCTCTGAAGGAAGAGACATGGCGAAAATCAATGCCATAGTGGGTGTTGTTGAGACTGTAAAAGGAGTAATGCTTTTGGATGTTGATCCTGGAGCGTCAACCAATAGAACGGTGATCACCTTTGCTGGCGCGCCAGAATTGGTGGCCGAGGCAGCTTTTTTGTTGATGAAAAAGGCCTCGGAATTGATAGACATGGGTCAGCACAAAGGGGAGCATCCTCGCCAAGGTGCCACGGATGTATGTCCTTTTGTACCCATCTCTGGCGTAAGCATGGAAGAATGCGTTCAAATTGCAAGACAAGTGGGTGAGCGTGTAGGACGTGAATTGGGTATCCCAGGTTATTTTTATGAAGCAGCGGCATTAACAGATGTGAGAAGAAATTTGGCCAACTGCCGAAAAGGTGAATACGAGGCAATTGAAAAAATTGCTTCACCTGAATGGAAACCAGATTTTGGTCCATGTGAAGTGACAGCGCAAGTTCGAAAATCAGGAATCACAACCATCGGAGCAAGAAATTTTCTTGTGGCCTACAATGTGAATTTAAATACAACCTCTACCAGAAGAGCCAATGCCATCGCATTTGATATTCGCGAGGCGGGTAGAACTTTGCGCGAGGGAGATCCATTAACAGGCAAACCCATATTGGATGCCAATGGTGAACCTCAACGTATTCCAGGAACTTTGAAATCAGTGAAGGGAATTGGTTGGTACATTGAGGAGTATGGTATTGCGCAATTGTCTTTGAATTTGACGGACATCAGCATAACACCCGTGCATGTCGCTTTTGAAGAAGCAGTAAAAAAATCAGCAGAGAGAGGTATTCGGGTGACGGGCTCTGAGTTGGTGGGATTGATTCCCTTGCAAGCCATGTTGGATGCAGCGGATTATTTTTTAACCAAACAAGAGCGGTCTCTCGGCATAAGTGATGCAGAGAAAATTAAAATTGCAGTGAAGTCGTTGGGCTTGGATGATCTAGCTCCTTTCCACCCTGAAGAAAAAATCATCGAATATGTTTTGGCCAAGAAGATGGGAAGCAACGATCGATTGATTCAGATGACTGCAAAAGCTTTGGCAGAAGAAACGTCGAGTGAGAGTCCAGCTCCT
>CANHIV010000148.1 GCA_947460525.1 Flavobacteriales bacterium | reverse complement strand
TGTGATGCCGGTTTCGGTGTTAACGCTACTGGAGAAGCGGTATACTTGGATTTTGCTAGCGCTTTTGAGCGTTACGGAAAACAAAAAGCTACCGTTAAAGGATTGCACAACGCTACCCAAGAAGAGATCGTCGCTTTGGGTAAAAAAGTGGTGGAAGAGAAATACGGTAACTTGTTCCAGATGTATGAGCAAATTGTTGCTGAAAATCCATACGAAACACCCATGATGATTTATCCAGCGGTTCACTATACAATGGGTGGATTGTGGGTGGATTATGAATTGATGACCACCATCAAAGGTTGTTACGCTTGTGGCGAAGCCAACTTCTCTGACCACGGTGCCAACCGTTTGGGAGCCTCTGCTTTGATGCAAGGATTGGCAGATGGATATTTTGTACTTCCTTACACCATCGGCAACTACTTGGCCGATGAAATTAGCACTGGAAAAATTGCTACTGATTCGCCTGAGTTTGCTGAAGCAGAGGAGCGTATCAAAAAGCAAATTGAGTCGTTGACCCAAAACAATGGTACCATCCCCGTTGATCATTTCCACAAGAAATTAGGAAAGATCATTTGGGACTATTGTGGAATGGCGCGCAACGAAGAAGGATTGAAGTTCGCCATCAGCGAGATTCAAAAAATCCGTGAAGACTTCTTCAAAAACGTTCGTATCCCAGGTGCCATCAACGGCATGAATCCTGAATTGGAAAAAGCCCTGCGCGTAGCGGACTTCATCGATTTGGGAGAGTTGATGTGTAAGGATGCATTGGAGCGCAATGAGTCTTGTGGCGGTCACTTCCGTGAGGAGTATCAAACAGAAGATGGTGAAGCATTGCGTGTAGATGATGTATACAATTACGTCGCAGCATGGGAATTCACTGGCAATCCATCAACGCCCAACTTGCACAAGGAAGCGTTGATTTATGAAAACATTAAAGTACAATCACGTAGCTATAAATAACAACATGGAAAACGGAATGAATTTGACCCTCAAAGTTTGGCGTCAACAAAATGCAGAAACTCCAGGCCAATTGGTGGAGTATAAATTGGGCAACGTTTCTCCAGACATGAGTTTCTTGGAAATGATGGACGTATTGAACGACGAATTGATTCGCCGTGGAGAAGATTCCATCGCTTTTGACCACGACTGTCGTGAGGGAATTTGCGGAATGTGTTCCATGTTCATCAACGGAGAGGCACATGGTCCAAACCGCGGTGTAACTACGTGTCAATTGCACATGCGTTCTTTCAAAGATGGCGATACCATCTTCATCGAGCCTTGGAGAAGTGCAGGATTCCCTGTCATCAAAGATTTGATGGTAGACCGTTCAGCCTTTGATCGCATCCAACAATCTGGAGGATTTATCTCTGTCAACACTTCTGGTCGTACAATGGATGCTAACGCGATTCCCGTACCCAAGAGTGATGCAGACAAGGCATTTGACGCTGCTACATGTATCGGCTGTGGAGCTTGCGTTGCTTCTTGTCCCAATGGATCAGCGATGTTGTTTGTAGGAGCCAAAGTATCTCAATTTGCGTTGTTGCCACAGGGACAACCTGAGCGCAAGGAGCGTGTAGAGAACATGGTGAAGCAAATGGACGAGGAAGGATTTGGTAACTGTTCCAACATTGGCGCCTGTGAAGTACAATGTCCCAAGAGCATCAGCATTGAGAACATTGGTCGCATGAACCGCGAGTATTTGGCGGCGAGCTTGAAGCCATAAGGTGAATCGGTAGGGGCGAATTGACATTCGCCCAGTAAATCGGTAGATCAGTAAATCTGTCTCGTCCTAAAATAGGTTTACAAAAAAAAAGGACAAAATGATGGAAAAATGTAAACCCAGTTTCGGACAATGGCGCAACAAAAGGTTGTTCTTGACGGATGAAGAAAAGTTAATCTTAATCAAAGACTATTTGGCTGGAAAGGAATCCAAGGCATCAGTTTATTTTCGGTACACGGGCTATCCCGAGGATCATGGTAAAATCGCTGTTTGGATGAAAAAGTTGGGCATTAAGAAAATTGAAGACGTAAGAGATGTTAGCTTTGTTCCAATGTCAAAGGCAAAGAAACCGATTCAATCGGAAGTTGATTTTGAAAAATTGCAATTGGAGAAACGTGTAGCTGAGCTTGAAAAACAGTTGAAGCTTGCGGAAATGAAGGCCATTGCTTTTTCAACAATGGTGGATATTGCAGAACGAGAATTCAATATTCCTATCCGAAAAAAGTTCAATACCAAGCCATAGAAGAAGTGAAGCACAGCTTCAAGGGAACAAGTTTAGCCCACTTGTGCTCATGGTTTGGTGTTACTAGACAGGCTTACTATCAAAGTAAACAGCGATTATATCACAATTTATTGGAAGAAGACGCGCTGATTATCGAGATCAATAATATCCGAAAGTTGCACAAGCGTTTAGGCGGTAGAAAGCTGTTTTACAAGCTAGAGCCATTTATGAAATCTCACAACATCGTCATGGGTAGAGATGCCTTTTTTGATATGCTTCGTGCCAATGGATTACTTGTGAAACCGCGGAAAAGTTACCATAGGACAACACAATCCAACCATTGGATGCGGAAGTATCCCAACTTGATTAAAGATGTTGAACCGATGGGCCCAAACCACATCTGGGTCAGTGATTTGACGTATTGGAGAACCAAAAATGGATACTGTTATATAAGCTTCATAACTGACGCCTACTCCAGAAAAATAGTAGGCTACCAAGTTGCGGATAACATGGAAGCTATCGAAACATTGGAGGCGTTGAAAATGGCGATGAAGACTTTAAAGCCAGGACATAGCGGACTCATTCATCATTCTGACAGAGGTTCGCAATACTGCAGTTCGCAATATGTCTCAGCACTCAACAAAAAGCAAATACAGATATCCATGACTGAAAATGGAGACCCGTTGGAAAATGCAATTGCTGAGCGCATCAATGGTATCATCAAAGGAGAATATCTATTTGATTACAATATTGAGAATCTAAATCACGCAAGAATAGTTTTAAAAGAAGTTGTTAATCTATATAACAACGATCGGCCCCATGCCAGTTTAAACAATGCTCTTCCAGCTGAAATACATGAAAATCAGATAGCGTCTGATGTAAAAAGACTTTGGAAAAACTATTACAACAAGGGTACGAAACCATCTCTGGAAAATGAAATGTGTAAACCCATTTTAGGATAATCTATTCAATGTAAATTTGTACCAGGACAATCAATAAAAACAACAGTTAAACTGTAAACTTTTTTTAGGACGGGTCAAAGGCTTAAGTTTTGTGTATCTATTTGCAAGTAATTTGCAAGTAAGCTAGATAATTAACCCCAAAATCACCCTTAAATGACCTTTTCCTCACTAGCATCAGACTTAAAGTTATAATCAACAAAAAACCCCTTCACTCTCTCAAAATGAAGGGGCTTGTGCTTTAAATGTTTGTAGCGAGAGAGGGGCACGATCCCTCGACCTCATGATTATGAATCATGCGCTCTAACCAGCTGAGCTACCTCGCCAAAGCGGGTGCAAACATAATAATGTAATAACCAAAAAAAAAATATTCCTTAAAATTTTATTCGAGATCGCTGAATATTTCTGCGGCTACGTCCAATGTAATTGGAACTCTTGGTCACTATGACCAACCCCGCGGAGTGATGGAAGTAATTGCTGCCGGCTATCGGCATCCTTGAATCAATGCCCATCTTGGCTTGCGACTCGATGTTCAACCCTATGCGGTTTCTTACAAACCACATCGTAAAACCTCCACCTACATTCAAGTTGATGGAATTCTTATATACAGTTTGTGAACGATTGGTATACCCAAATCCTACAATCGGATAAATGTTAAAGCCCATGTTGCTGATGGCATTCAAAAATGAATTCCCCCGCGGTACATACAATTTATCAAAATAGCTGTTGCCCAAATTGATCTGGTAACGTACATTTAAATCGGTATTGAAAAATGTCCCTGGAGATATATACCTTTCTCTGTAAACCAGCGGACTCATCTTTAAATAACTAAATCCCAAGTCAATCTTAAACTTGTCCTGTATGGTTTTCCCCAATACAATTCGCGATGGGATGTAAGACTTGGACCAACTGGCCAAGGAAAACACGCCTTTGTATGTATTCCTATCATCATCGATGGCATGCGATTGCAACTTGATGGTGGTGGGGCGAGTCAAAAACTCCATGAACCCCGATTGGCCTATGCTGACATTGCTCAAGTGAAGAAGAATCACAAGAATTGCAAGCTGAAAATATTGTCTTTTTGTGGCCAAGTTGCTGATTTAGATATGACAAATATAAAGAATTTTCGTGGAATAAAGATTTAAATGAGAATAACGGCGTACTTTCGCGGCGAATTT
>CANHIV010000147.1 GCA_947460525.1 Flavobacteriales bacterium | reverse complement strand
TAGTGGGCAAAATCGTAATTGCCTTTAAAATCAACTTCTGGAATGTGATTGTGATTAGAAGAGGAAGAATCAAATGGAACATCCACCTGTCCCAAAAGCTTGGCTTCTTTGATCGCGCCTGCTGCCCAAACCCCAGTGTTGGCATAAACAGCCTTTCCACCTTCTTTCATAAAGTTCATTGCCGCAATGTGAAATCCCAAAGTCGCACCGCCTTGAAGAAAAAGAACTTCGTATCGATCAGGCAAATTGAGAATATCCTTTACGCTTTGGCGAGCTTCAGCGACTACCTTTTCAAAATTCTTTGAGCGATGTGAAATTTCCAAAATGCTCAAACCCATGCCATCAAATTCTTGAATAGCTGCAGCTGTTTGCTGAATAACTTCAGCAGGTAAAATACTGGGACCTGCAGAAAAATTGTGTACTTTTTTCATGCAGTAAAGGTAAGGCCAATCTTAAAGACCGAGCAATACTTCTTCAGCGGTTTTTCCACCAAAAATCAATCGCTCTGGATTCTCTAACATTTCCTTAATCTTCACCAAAAAGCCTACGCTTTCTCTTCCATCAATGATGCGGTGATCATAGCTCAATGCCAAATACATTACTGGACGAATCACCACTTGACCTTTCTCTGCAACTGGACGTTCTACAATGTTGTGCATGCCCAAGATTGCACTTTGAGGAGGGTTGATAATGGGGGTTGACAACATTGATCCAAATACACCACCATTGGTGATGGTAAATGTTCCACCTGCCATATCATCTACTGTAATTTTTCCATCACGCGCCTTTTTGGCCAGACCTCCAATGGCCTTTTCAATCTCAGCCAAACTCAAGCTCTCTGCATTGCGAACGATAGGAACCATCAATCCTTTAGGCGTGCTAACGGCAATACCTACATCACAAAAATCATGAAATACAATTTCTCCATTCTCTATGCGTGCGTTGACCGCAGGGAAATGAAAAGCTGCTTCACAAACGGCTTTGGTAAAGAAGGACATGAATCCCAAACCTACACCGTGTTTCTCTTTGAAAATATCTTTGTACTTGGCGCGCAAGTCCATTACAGGTTGCATGTTGACCTCATTAAATGTGGTCAACATCGCCGTTGTATTCTTTACCGAAACCAAACGTTCAGAAATTTTCTTTCTTAGGTTGGTCATTTTCTCTCTGCGCTCGTTGCGTGTGCCTCCGCGCTGAGGAATTACTTCTGCAGAGATCCCACCGCTTAATGCAGCAATCACATCATTCTTTGTAATACGTCCACCAGGCCCTGATCCAACAACTTGTGAAGCTTGAACATTGTTCTCCGCCATCATTTTGGCTGCTACTGGAGATGGGTGACCTGCGGCTGGATGATTGGATGCTACAGGCATTGGATTGGGCGCAGGCGCAGCAGCCGCAACTGGAGCTGCCTCTACTTTTACAGGAGCCGCTGCAGGAGCTGGCGCTCCAACAGGTGCAACAGCTGAGGTATCAATCATACAAGCTACACCACCTACTGCAACTGTATCTCCCGCTTGGGCCACAATGGTAATTGCACCCGACATCTCTGCCACCAATTCTAACGTCGCTTTATCTGAATCCACTTCTGCGATTACCTGATCTTTGGTCACATAATCACCATCTTTCACCAACCAATTGGCGATAATCACTTCACTAATACTCTCTCCTGGAGAGGGAACTTTCATTTCAATTTTTGACATCACTGTTCAGATAAAGACAACTTAAGTATTTGGTTGCGAATTTGCATCTAAATTTCATTCCTTGGTCGAAAAAAAGCCATTAATTACGAACTTTCGAAAATGAATTATTGGATTGTCTTCTTCGGAGGTGGGCTGGGTGCTGCCATGCGCTATGGCCTCAATCAACTTGCTTTTTTTCAAAGCAAAGGCATTTGGACAAGTACTTTGTGGGCCAATCTTATTGCCTCTCTCGTGATCGGAATTTTAAGCGCTTTAAGTAGCAGCGGCAAATTCAACATCTCTCAAAACAGTTGGCTTTTTCTTGCCACCGGTTTTTGCGGTGGGTTGAGTACATTCTCCACCTTCGGTCTTGAACTTTTTCATTGGATACAAACGGATAAATGGCTCTTCGTTCTTGGTTACATCGCATTGAATGTCGTTCTTTGCACCGCCTTGATTGCCCTAGCGTCTTGGCTTATTCAAACAACATGAGTAGACTTTTACATTATCAGACACATAGAAACAGCAATCCGGATGCGGAATGGGTGATGTTCATCCATGGTGCTGGAGGTGGAACTGCCACCTGGAAAAAACAAATTAGAGACTTTGGAAGACATTTCAATTTGGTATTGGTGGACCTACCAGGGCACGCCAAAAGTTCTCAAAGTTGCACAGAGATTCCCAAATATTCATTTGAATTTATAGCTGAGAAAACGTGGCAAATCGCGGATCATCTTGAAATCAAAAAAATTCATTTGGTCTCTGTATCTCTCGGTAGTATTGTATCGATGGTGATGAAAGAGCAGCAGCCTGAGCGAATCAAATCCATGGTATTTGCTGGCCCAATTACCAGCTTGGACACCAAACTAAGAATTGTCATGAAATCGGGATTGATGATTTCTGGAATAATTGGCTTCAGAAACTTTTATAAGCTGATGGCCAAAATTATTTTACCCAAAAAAAATCATGAAAGTGCAAGAAAAGTTTTTGTGAGAGAAGCCAATGCACTTACCGATGCTGAATACAAAAAATGGACAGCCATGTACGGGAAACATTTGGACGCTACGCTGAAACGTGTATTCTCTATGGCCCCAGAAGTGCCCATTTTCCTAGTAGTAGGAACACAGGACCATTTCTTTTTGGCCACGACAAAAAAATACGCTCAACTCTTTCCAAAGAATATCGAGCTTTCGATCATCGAAAATTGCGGGCATTTGGTGTCTCTTGAAAAAGAAGAAATCTTCAATCAACAATCGATCGACTACATCCATACCAAGAAATAATTGAATCTTTATCCAATAAAAAAGTCCCGAAGATTCGGGACTTTTTTATTTCTATACACTGGAATCTTTTACTTCATCAATGTCAAAGTTTCTACACCTGAAGGAGTACGTCTTACCACTTGATAAATACCTGCATTCAACTCTTTCATATCAATCTCTGTACGGTTCAAACCAGCAACAGCCATTGCACATTGTTGTGCTACTTTCTGTCCAGCTACATTGTACAATTCGATGGTATTCATTTCAGCGATTGAAGATGTCCATTCCAATGTCGTTGCCGTGGTAGCAGGATTGGGATAAATGGACATACCATTGGTTGCTGTCATTTCACCCACAGTGTTCGGAATTGACGAAACCACATTCAAAGTGAAACCATTTTGCTGGGTTCCGCCTGGGAATACACCACCATTGGGCTCAACTGTAAATGAAACACATGATGTATCTACAGTTCCATCAGCGCAGTACATGTACAAGCACAAAGTGTAAGTTCCTGTCTCAGAATACTGCCAAGTAGGGAAAGCTCCTGTCATTGATCCGCCATCACCTGTAGACCACATGTATTGCGCATTGGTGCTTGGATCAGTAACATTGACAACCCATACAACAAATGGCGTTGTCGTTCCATTCATCATTGAATCTGTTACCAAATAGATATTGGCATCACATGAACTACCACCGCAATCTTCGTCAATCATTCCGTCACAATCATTATCAACGCCATTGTTGCATTCTTCAATTTCCCCTGGATTCACCCATTGATTGTTGTCATTACAATCCACAGAAGAATCGTAACCGTCACCATCGGCATCCACCAAATTTCCGAAGCAATACTCCAAATCAAAAATCACCATGGTTCCAGGAACCCAGTATGCCAAATCACAAACTTGCATGCCTTGACAATTCGTGATACAAGCGTACATCAAAATAGTATTAGAGAAGGCCGAGTTAATGGCCATGGTTCCACTGAATCCATTAGGACCTGATTCCACTACCATGGAACCTGATGTTCCCATCAAAGAATCGATGTAAGTGATGTTTACCATAACTGCGTTGTTGGCGCCATTGATAACTCCACTACAAGGAATTCCTTGTGCCCATCCCTGAACGGCGAACATCAGAGAAAATAAGAATATTGTAAATTTTGCTTTCATAAAATGTATTTTCTAGTTAGACCAAATTTAAGTTGATTTGTTGCTTTATACTTTAATTTTAACATTGCCCTTGCGAGAGTCTTTCCCACTCCGCAAATTTTTCATCCAACTCCTCTTTCTTTTTCTGCAATTTCTCGTTCTCCGCGCGCACCAACTCATGATTGGTAAAATCAATCAGCGCCATGGCCGCTTCCATTTCCGCTATCTCCTTTTCCACTCTCTCAATCGCTTGCTCTGCCTTTGAAATGGCTTGCTCTC
>CANHIV010000146.1 GCA_947460525.1 Flavobacteriales bacterium | reverse complement strand
TAGCTATGGGACAAGAACATCATGTGACGGATACCGATGAAATCTCCTGCGGGGGTTTCAATTACAGCTGGCTTTTTGCGAATGGCGCCAACAGCCAATATGGCTACCTGTGGTTGGTTGATAATGGGTGTGCCCATCACGTTTCCAAATGAGCCCACATTGGTCAATGTGTAAGTTCCACCTTGAATATCATCTGGGGATAATTTGTTATTTCTTGCGCGATCCGCCAAGTCATTTACCTTCTTAGCAATGCCTACCAAATTCAATTGGTCGGCATTTTTGATTACCGGAACAATCAAGTTACCTGAAGGCAAAGCTGTTGCCATACCGATATTGATGTCTCCGCGGATAATAATTCTATCTCCATCTACGGAAGCATTTACGCCAGGGAAATCTTTGATTGCCTTGGCTACTGCCTCGATAAAAATGGGTGTAAAGGTTAATTTCGTTTTTTCTTTGGTCTCAAAACTCTTCTTCACTTTCTCTCTCCACATCACCACATTGGTCATGTCCGCTTCCACGTAGCTCGTTACGTGCGGGGAAACTTGCTTGCTCATTACCATATGATCCGCAATCAACTTGCGCATACGGTCCATTTGAACAATTTCATCATTGCCGTTCACGCTAACTGAAGCTTTCTTCGGGGCTTCCATAGTTGGCGCAGCATGCGCGGCAACTGGAGTAGACTCAGCGACTGGAGCTGGGGCAGCTGCCACTGGAGCTTTTTGTCCACGATTGGACAAATAATTTTTCAAATCATCTTTGGTTACTCTTCCGCCCTGTCCTGTTCCGGGAATCGCATCCAATTCCGCTTGAGAAATACCTTCTGACTTGGCCATGTTCTTCACCAATGGTGAATAGAAACGATCACCTGAAACAATATTTTCTGTTGCCGAAGGAACAAATGGAATATCTGCGATGGGAGCAGCCACCGAAGGAGCTGCTAATGCTGGAGCTGCTGCAACGACGGGGGCTTCAGCGGCACCTGTTTGGATGATGGCAATGGGTTGTCCCACTTGAACAACATCACCTTCTTTCACCAAACATTTCAATAGAATCCCATCCTCTGGAGAAGGGACTTCACTGTCCACTTTGTCAGTAGCGATTTCGATAATGGATTCATCGGCTTTCACCGCTTCACCTTCATTTTTTACCCACTTGATAATGGTTGCTTCTGCAACACTCTCTCCCATCTTGGGAAGTAGTAATTCAATCTGTGCCATAAGTTGACCGCAAAAATAAGCAAAATCAGGGCTCTAGGAGCGTTTATTTCAGGCATAAATTCAATCCAAAGTTGATGCTTAAAATTGAATGTTTCATTGCACCCTAGTTGGATCTTACCAGCAATACGTTTCCGCTTTTGGCATTTCCATTTTGACCAGATTGAGGCGTTAAAATCCAAACGTAAGTACCGGTTACAGCGCCTTCGCCTGACCATCCCTTGGATACGTCTGAGGTCTTGTAGATTTCTGTTCCCCAACGGTTAAAAATGGTCAGTTCCCATTCACCTGGATACTGCTCAAACGGAACAAATGCTTCATTGTAACCGTCGCCATCTGGGCTGAAAATATTGGGTAAGGTGATCCGGCCATCATACTCAACCGAGATAAAGGTGAAAACAGAATCCACACAACCGGCTTGATCTTCCACTACTAGTCCTATTGTATAATTGCCAGGAACAGGAGGGAAAGACACAATAGGGATGGTATCTGAAGAAAACGACGGACTAGCTCCTTCAAAAACCCATGAATACTGGTTACCCGACTGTGGATCCAACACATTGAAATTGACCAGTGAATCAGGAATAAACAAACTTGTTGGGTTGAAGAAAAAATTGACATTGGGCAAAGCTGAATAATCAATATTCACTGAGTCAATATATGAGCATCCATTTTCATCTATCACTTCAACACTGTAAGTGCCGCTATCAATAACGGTATAGGTCTCACCCGCACTTCCATCTTGCCATTGATAATTCTGAAAACCAGGTGCGGATAAAATCAATGTTTCGCCCTCACAGAGGTTGGTATCTTGTCCCAAATCCAAAGAAGCACCATTGCCAATAAATACGGTGGTGTTGTCCGAACAAACACTTGGGGTAACATTCTCAGGCAGGGCGTAAGTTAATGTAGTCACAACAGACAACTGTTCTTGACAGGGTACTTGTTCAATCAATTCTCCTGTACCTGTGTCAATGTGAAAGAGCGTGCCATTTGCATTGATTCCCCACAATTCATTCGCATTGTAATCATATGCAAGGCCGCGCAAATCGGCTACCGTATTGCCAACAGTGACAACCTCTGCTGTTGTGGTATTTATCTCTAACAATTCACCACTGGCAGTACTTGCCCACAAAACATTGAGTGAAGGATCATAGGCAAGTCCATTGATACCATCGCCTCCAGCAAAAAAGTAATTGTCAATGGCGAGCAAATTCAAATCACCAATGGAGTTGAGACTTCCGGTATTGACATCAATGGTATATAGCGTTTGAGCCAATGGTTCGCCGCTATTTATTTCTGGAATTCCAATGACGTAAAATAGATCGTTCTCATTGTCGTAGTCTCCAGCGTAGAATTGATGATTGGAATAGGTGAAAATGGGAGTTACAGCTCCGGTGTTAATGTCCACAGATGAAAGGGCAGGTGCAGTAACAATGTTGGAGATTCCATACAGTGTATTCGTTGCCGTTCTAAAGCCCATAGCCGTCCAGTCGTTTCCGGTATTGCTTTGAATTGTATCTATACTTCCGTCCGCTGTATTCGTATAGAAAATAATGTCATCACCGCTGTGGTCGTAGGCGAGGAAATTTCCACCAGTTGAGTTCCCTTCTTCTACAAAAACTTGTAGAATTAAATTGGCTGATCCAGCGGCAATCTCCTGGGCTGATGGAACGTACAAAGGTTGTGCAACCGTATCAGAGGGAATGAAGGTACCTCCGCCATTCCATTGCAGGGCATTATAACTTTCAAATTGGCTCAAATCTGCAACCAGCTGCAGCGTATCACCAATACAAATATTAAAAGATTCTTGAAGTGAAAGCAAGTCACACGGTGTCGCAGGATTGATTGGGCAAGGCAAGACCGTGATTTGATCTGAAGAGGCGCAACCAGCGGCTCCACTGCCGTTTGAGCATGGACCATTTACACAGGCTACATAGGTTCCTGGTTGTGTTACGGTGAAGTAACGCGTGCTGTTATCAGGCCAGGTGCTTTCCGGACCGCTGAAGCAATCGCCGCCCCATTCCCAATAATCGCCAAAACCGGCATCGAGAATTATTGAATCGCCTGCACAGAGGTAAATGGTGTCGGGACCCCACTCTATGAAATCGATATACGGATTGTAAAAAATCCAGGAAGGGAAATTAGGAAGCGAAAAGAAAAGCTCACCCTCGCCGCCGCTGTAACTGAACGCTTCGGATGTCACCGTTGGCGAGTCATTGTTTACGCAGTTGATAGACCCAATACGTGTTTCAGCACTACTGTTTAGCCAGGTGAAATAGATTTTCATGTCGGGAGCCATCTGCATATAAAACGCCGAAACATCCGTAGAAATGATCTCCTGAGTAGATGCAACACTGACACCTTGGGAATAAGCAGCTGATAAATCATACCTCACCAATTGCTGTGTGCCGGTTCCAAGACCTGAGGAGGTGGCGTAGAGGTATTGGCCGCTGTGCGAAAATTCGACCGCCTCAGATCCAACTGCGGGCAGCTGTTCCGGATTAGACAAAACGCCTGTCGTTAAATCGAAATCCAACAACAGACCGCCCGAGGTAACAACTTTGCTGTAAGCAGCGAAAAAAAGCGCATCCGGATTACCCGAAATGGGAGAGGCTTTGATGGTGCCCGTCAAAGGCGTTGCAGTTTCAAATACAGATGAGAGGGATACACCTTCAGAAGTGACACTATACACACCAATGCCAGTAGTATCTTGGTTGATGAGTATCCAATAATCTTCTTCATTGGGATGACGGATGGCGCAAAGCCCTTCAAAAGAGTGATTATAAATCTCAACATCAGCTTCAATTACTCCACCCAAACCATTGTTCAAACTCATGTCAATTTTAAAATACCTAAAGCCCCTGCCATTTGGTTCTGCAGCCAAAACCTCAGGTGTAGCATCTACATAATGCTCAATTTCATCGATGGTAAACAAGTAGTATATATTCGGCTCGCTGGGTGCTGGAATGATTACAGACGATTGCGCAGCGCTCATACCACCTCCCTCTATACCTTGCATATCATACATCACCTCATGGTTTCTGTTCCAGATGTGTCCGGGATCTTGACCGCTTGCCGGTATACGACCACCACCATTGGAGTAGAATAAGAGGTTGCCGGCCGAATCGCAATAGGCCGTACAGCCCTCAAAC
>CANHIV010000145.1 GCA_947460525.1 Flavobacteriales bacterium | reverse complement strand
TGTCAAGAAGAGCTTTATCTCCTTCTAATTATTTCCATTCCAATACTTGATTCCAATTGGCCCTGATGACGATAGGCTGCGGGAATACATGCACAATCTCTGCTTCCGTTTGACGCTTCCAATTCATCCCATCCCAGTATTGCGGATTTTCTTTTTCCTCCACCACACGTAGGATGTAAGTGCCGGGTATCGCCTCAATGCCTTTGTTCATGATCTGCTCACCTGATATCGTTTGCACTTTGCCTTTCTCATCTGTCAAGCTCCACCAGAAATCAGGAGAGAAAGCGCTTTTTACTTGAAGCTGACCAATGTCCTCAGATCCCAAAACATGAATGGTATAAACAATGGTGTCTGTTACCCATTCCAAATCCTGATAAAACACCGCTTTCGGCAAAATCTCCAAAGCGTACTTCCCTGGCATCAAACCCTTGGTTGAAATCACAGCTTCATTGTCTTTTTTTACAACAACAACCGGCATCTCCTCCCTCCCTTTCTCATTCCCTTTCTCATTTTCATTCTTACTGATCCATTTCCACTTGGACCATTGCACACCTGAAGAAGGATAGGGCAAAGGCAATGCAAATGACTGATTGGCGATTACTTTGCGCTCCTTGACTTTTTCAAAGTATGGATTTCTTTCCCAGCGCTCTATAAAAACAGGAATGGAAATTGAATCCACCTGTCCATTCTCCAATTTCAGTTTCAAGGGATGAAAGCGATTGTCTACATTTCCCACCCAAGCTGCCAAAATACTGTCTCCGCTTCGCTGAATGACCCAATTGTTCTCCCAAACCTCATCCGCACTTGATGGAGCAAATTGAGGCACAGCCCAACGTTGATCCCAAGCCCAAGATGCCCAACCCGCAGAGTCTGTCGTCACATCACCAATTTTTGGCTCTGCACCAACGTTTTGGGACAAGACACATGAAATGTCTTGCTCTTCGTTGCTGGTCAAATGAAGCTGCATATCTGTATCCAACCACTCGCCCTCTTCCCATCTACCGCTTTTGTTCTTATCCTCAAAAGCCAACAGATAAAAAGATGCAGAAGGCAAGCAATGAAAAGCAAATTGACCCTCTTTATTGCTCTTTACTTGATAACTGGGTTTGTTGATTTTTTCCAAATCAAACGGAGCGGTCAACAATTGAACAACGGCTTGATCCACAGGTGCAGCTGTCCATCCATTGGATACACTTCCAGACATTTCCAAAGAGTCCAATACAGCGCCGGTGCTCCAAATGCGGGTCAAAGTTGACGGATTTCCCTCCGTGATGTCCACTATCGAATTGCCAAAATCAACCTGATAGGTTGTCTCAGAACGCAACGTATCTGTCCAAGATACCATGACCTTCCTTCCCTTGGCCATAACATTTAGGGGATATTGCAAAGGCGGCGAAAAAGTAATTTGATTGGCCGCATCTTGCACCGCAACATATTCGTCCCAGGTCAATTCAAACCCCTTGCCCTGCCAGTTGCGCAGACTATCGGGCGTGTCTGTCGCCAATAAAACGGGAGGGGAAGTATCTTTTTCTCCTCCCTCCACTATTTTGATTTGGGCACATCCCACCATCAAGAGTGAAAGACAAAAAAACCAATTGAGATTTACTTTTCCCATTTGCTCACCATTATATCCACCAAATCACTCATTCCTTGTACATCGTGTTGATCAAAATCATCAAGAAATACGCTATCTATATCCAGCACACCCTTTACCTCACCGTCTTGAACAATGGGGATTACCAACTCAGATTGACTTAAAGCGCTGCAGGCAATGTGCCCGGGAAAAACATTGACATCTGGAACCAATTGTACTTCATTCTTTGCCCAACATGTACCGCATACACCTTTGCCTTTTTTGATTCGGGTGCAGGCCACAGGACCTTGAAAAGCGCCCAAAACCAATTCATCCGCCTTCACCCAATAGAAACCCACCCAATGAAAATCAAACGAATGAAAAATCAAGGCCGCCATGTTGGCTTGATTGGCCAAAAAATCGTTTTCCCCTTCCAATAAGCCTTTCAAGGCCACTGCAAGTTGCTGGTAACGTTCCGCCTTGGGAAGCGTAACATCAATATTTCCGGCCATCTCCATATTCGTCAAAAATACACCTAAAAAGTCATCTGTTTGTTTGAGTATCTGAACATTATATTTGCATTCATATCAATGAAATATTTGTCCATGCAAAACTTTGCTTCTCGCCACTTGGGACCTCGCCAACATGAGGTGGCCCAAATGCTCAAAACCATCGGGGTTGACTCGGTTGATACTTTGATCGATCAAACTGTTCCTGCGGCCATTCGTTTGCAGAAGCCTTTGAACATTGCTCCTGCAATGTCGGAAGCAGATTACCTCCATCACGTTGCGGAGTTGGGAAAACTCAACCAAGTAAGAAAAAACTTTATTGGATTGGGTTATTTCGAAACCCATACGCCAACGGTGATTCTGAGAAACGTTTTGGAAAATCCAGGATGGTACACGGCCTACACGCCTTACCAAGCTGAAATTGCGCAAGGTCGTTTGGAAGCGCTTTTGAACTTCCAAACCATGGTCACTGAGCTTACTGCATTGCCCATCGCCAACGCTAGCTTGTTGGATGAGGCAACTTCTGCAGCTGAAGCGATGATCATGTTCTTCCATTCTCGTTCAAGAGAAAAAGAACAAAACAATGCCAACTTGTTTTTTGTAGATAGCGAGATTTATCCGCAAACTCTATCTGTTATCAAAGGTCGCGCAGAGCGCCTAGGAATTGAAATTGTTGTTGGCAATTACAACAACGTTGAATTCACCGCCCAGTATTTTGGTGCATTGCTTCAATACCCCAACAACTCTGGAGAAATTCATGAATACAAAGCTTTTGCAGACCAAGCCCACGCGGTTGGTGCTTTTGTAGGGGTAGCTTCTGATCTAATGGCGCTAACGCTCATCACACCTCCCGGAGAATGGGGTGCTGATGTATGTTTTGGTAATTCACAGCGCTTTGGTGTTCCCATGGGATTTGGTGGGCCACATGCTGCCTTCTTCTGCGCTACAGAAGAGTTCAAGCGCAATATGCCCGGCCGAATCATTGGCGTTTCTAAAGACCGCCATGGCAATACTGGATTGCGCATGAGTTTGCAAACGCGTGAGCAGCACATTCGTCGTGAAAAAGCCACTTCTAATATTTGCACCGCGCAAGCACTATTGGCGGTGATGGCCTCTATGTATGGCGTTTACCACGGACCTGCTGGTGTGAAAGCCATTGCGCAAGACATTCATTCCAAAGCATCTGCCTTGGCTACTACAGCCAAAAATGCAGGTGTTCAAGTGACATCCAATTCCTTCTTTGATACAGTGAAGTTTGCTGTCAATGAATCTGAGGTGGCGGCGCGATGCAATGAAAAAAACATCAACGTACGTTTTTGGAACAACGGACACGTTTCTGTCTCTATCGGAGAAAACATCTCCAACCAAGACATCTTGGATTTGGTGTACGTATTGAGTGGAAAGTCGGTTGAAATGCAATCTGGAGAAAGCACATTGAACTATTTCTCTCGCCAATCGGCATTCATGACGCATCCTATTTTCAGCCAACACCATTCGGAAACGGAGATGTTGCGCTACATGAAAAAATTGGAGAACAAAGACTTGAGTTTAACGCATGCCATGATTGCATTGGGATCTTGCACCATGAAGTTGAACGCTACTTCTGAAATGATTCCTGTGACCATGCCTGAATTTGCCAACATGCATCCCTATGCACCTGTTGAGCAAACTATGGGATATCAAAAAATGTTAGAAATACTTCATCATGATTTGTGCGAAAGCACTGGTTTTGCTGGAGTTTCATTGCAACCCAATAGCGGTGCGCAAGGTGAGTTGGCAGGATTGTTAGTGATCATGGCTTACCACAAGAGCCGCGGTGATCACCACAGAAATATCTGCTTGATTCCATCATCAGCGCACGGTACCAACCCTGCATCTGCTGTAATGGCTGGTTTAAAAGTAGTGGTGGTCAAGTGTGATGAAAACGGTAACGTTGATGTTGCTGATTTGAAAGCACGCGCTGTTGAACACAAAGACAACCTTGCTGCTTTGATGGTCACCTATCCATCAACACATGGTGTATTTGAGGAAAGTATTCGTGAAATCACTTCTATCGTCCATGAAAATGGTGGACAAGTGTACATGGATGGAGCCAATATGAATGCCCAGGTTGGATTAACCAACCCAGGAAACATTGGTGCTGATGTTTGCCATTTGAACTTGCACAAAACATTTGCCATTCCTCACGGTGGTGGTGGTCCTGGTATGGGACCCATTGGCGTAGCAGCGCATTTGGTGCCTTTCTTACCTGGAAATCCTTTGGTAAAAACAGGTGGTGAACATGCCATTGAATC
>CANHIV010000144.1 GCA_947460525.1 Flavobacteriales bacterium | reverse complement strand
TTTCCTTCGGCGATGATGTCAAACTCCTCTTCTACATTGGCCGTAAAACTGTAATCCAAAATCGTAGGGAAATAATTCACCAAGAAATCGTTGACCACAACACCAATATCGGTAGGAAATAACTTTCCCTTGTCCGCGCCTGTTCTTTCTGTTTTTACCTCAGACTTGATCTCGTTGCCAGAAAGCGTAATTACCTCATAGCTTCTCAACACCCCTTCCAATTCCTTCTTTTCCACATAGCCTCTTTGCTGAATGGTAGAAATGGTGGGTGCATATGTGGATGGACGACCAATGCCCAACTCCTCTAACTTCTTAACCAAACTTGCTTCTGAGTAGCGACTTGGCTTTTGTGTAAAACGCTGAATGGCCGTCATTTCTTTGCGAATGAGCACTTGTCCCACATGCAAAGGTGGCAACATGCCTTCATCATTTTCTTCACTCAAATCATCTTCCGTTGATTCGATATACAACTTTAAAAATCCATCAAATTTGATCACTTCACCTTTGGCCACCAACACCTCAGGCATTGTAGAAATGGCAATGGTAGCTGTGGTTCTTTCCAATTCGGCATCGGCCATCTGACTGGCCATGGTTCGCTTCCAAATTAGATCATACAACTTCTTCTCTCTTTCATCTCCTCCAGCGGAACGAACGCTCATATCCGTTGGACGAATCGCCTCATGCGCTTCTTGCGCGCCTTTCGATTTGGAGTTGAATTGTCTTGTTTTTGAATATTGGGGGCCAAACGTTTTAGAAATTTCGTCCTTTGCTGCATTCAAAGCAAATTCTGACAAATTCACGCTGTCCGTTCTCATGTAGGTAATCTTTCCTGCCTCGTATAAACGTTGAGCAAGGCTCATCGTTCCAGAGACGCTAAAGCCCAATTTCCTTGAAGCATCTTGTTGCAACGTAGAAGTTGTGAAAGGCGCTGCTGGCGTGCGTTTGGATGGTTTGGTCTCCAAGTTGGAAACCGTAAATGATGCATCCTTGCACAATTGAATAAAAGACATCGCATCCAATGATGTGCTCAACCGTTTGCTCAATTCTGCTTTCAGGTTGGAACCATCAGCATCAAACAATCCCCTTACATTATAAAAAGGCGTGGTTTCAAAAGCGTCAATCTCTTTTTCTCTGTCTGCAATGATGCGCACCGCGACGCTTTGAACGCGACCCGCACTCAAACTTGGACGAACTTTCTTCCACAATACTGGAGACAATTCAAAACCCACCAAACGGTCCAATATGCGTCGTGCTTGTTGTGCATTCACCAAATCGATGTCCACTTTTCTTGGATTGTCGATGGCATTTAAAATGGCCTTCTTGGTGATTTCGTGAAATACGATGCGCTTGGTCTTGCTCTCTGGAATGCCCAAGGCCTCCATCAAATGCCAAGAAATGGCTTCTCCCTCGCGGTCCTCATCCGTCGCCAACCACACCACTTCCGCTTTTGTTGCCAATTTCTTGAGCTCACGAACCATGTCTTTTTTATCGTCGGTTACTTCGTAAGCCGGCTCAAAATCTTTGGTCATATCAATGGCTTGGTCCTTCTTGGGAAGGTCTCGCACATGCCCCATACTCGACTTTACTATAAAGTCTTTTCCCAAATATCCTTCAATGGTTTTTGCCTTTGCAGGAGACTCCACGATCACCAAATTTTTACTCATCTCAATTTCTTTAGTCGGCGACAAATGTATAGTTTTTTATTTCGGTTCACCAAAATTCGCATAACACCATGACAAAACGGCATATATTTGCACTATATAATAATCATTCAAAACAGCCATACACTGTGGAGGAAAAAACACTAGATGAAAACCGTCAAGGGGAGTTCTTGATGGTTGAAGCGACGGCACCTTTGCCGGAAAATCGCAAGGCAAAAAAATTGTTGTTAGAAAGCTACGGCTGTCAGATGAATTTTTCTGACAGTGAGATTGTGGCTTCCATATTAACACAACAAGGCTACGAAACTACCCGCGACGCCGAAGAGGCGGACTTGGTACTTTTAAACACCTGCGCCATTCGTGACAATGCTGAGCAACGCGTAAGAGGACGATTGCAGTTCTTTCAAACTTTAAAAAAGAAAAATCCTGACCTACAAGTTGGGGTTTTGGGTTGCATGGCTGAGCGTCTGCGTGAAAAACTTTTGGAAGAAGAAAAATTGGTGGATCTTGTCGTAGGCCCAGATGCCTATCGTGATTTGCCCAATCTTTTGGGTCAAATAGACACCGGACAAAAAGCGGTAAACGTGCTTTTGAGCCGAGAAGAAACCTATGCAGAAATTACACCTGTAAGACTGAATACCAATGGTGTTACAGCCTTCATTTCTATCATGAGAGGATGTGACAACATGTGCTCCTTCTGCGTAGTGCCTTTTACCAGAGGAAGAGAAAGAAGTCGTGATCCAAAAAGTATCGTAAAAGAAGCCACTGAATTGTTTGAACAAGGCTACCGCGAGGTGACTTTGTTGGGACAAAATGTGGACAGCTACAAATGGAACATCAACAACAAAGGTGAGATTGAAAATCCCGATCAACCCACCACCAATTTCGCGCAGCTATTGGAAATGGTGGCATTGGTGAATCCTGATTTGCGCGTGAGATTCTCTACTTCTCACCCCAAGGACATGACCGATGAGGTTTTGGTGACCATGGCCAAATACGAGAACATTTGCAAGTACATCCATTTGCCAGTGCAAAGTGGTGACACGGACGTTTTGAAAAAAATGAATCGCGGTTATACCCGTGAATGGTATTTGAGTAGAATTGATTCCATTCGCACCATTATGCCCGATTGCGCCATCAGCACTGACGTCATTGCGGGATTCTGCGGAGAAACGGAAGAACAACACCAAGCCACAGTATCCCTCATGAATACAGTGGGCTATGATATGGCCTACATGTTCAAGTACAGTGAGCGTCCAAAGACTTTGGCTGAAAGAAAATATGAAGACGATGTACCTGAAGAAACCAAAGGTCGTCGATTGACTGAAATCATTGATGCGCAGATGCTCAAAAGTGCGGAATGCACCAAGAAGCACATTGGAAAAACACAACGTGTTTTGGTAGAAGGCGTATCCAAAAAATCAGAAGCGCATTTGTATGGTCGCAACAGTCAAAACGTTGTGGCCGTATTCCCTAAAGGTGATATTCAAGTGGGCGATTACGTTGATGTCATCATGAAGGAATGTACTTCCATCACGCTAAACGGTGACGTTGTAGCGCATTATCCAAGAAAAAAATAAATATGGAATTGCAAAGCATCAAACAGAGATTTGGAATTATAGGACAATCACCTTTGCTCGTGAGGGCATTGGAAATTGCTATGCACGTAGCACCTACCAATATCTCCGTTTTGATCAATGGTGAAAGTGGTGTCGGGAAAGAAAGCATTCCCAAAATCATCCATCACCTGAGCAGCAGAAAACATGGACCCTACATTGCCGTGAACTGCGGTGCCATACCTGAAGGCACCATCGACTCTGAATTGTTTGGGCATGAAAAGGGTTCCTTCACTGGAGCGCACGAAGCCCGAAAAGGTTATTTTGAAGAAGCCAACAATGGCACCATTTTTTTGGATGAGGTTGCAGAACTTCCGCATAGCACCCAAGTGAGGTTGTTGCGCGTTTTGGAGACCGGCGAATTTATTCGTGTGGGATCTTCCAAAGTTCAAAAAACCAATGTGCGCGTAATTGCAGCCACCAATGTGGACTTCAATGACGCCATCGGATCGGGAAAGTTCAGAGAAGATTTGTTCTATCGTCTCAATCAAGTTCCGATTGCTATGCCTGCCCTCAGGGAGCGTGGTCAAGACATTGTGCATCTTTTCAAAAAATTTGCCAGTGACTTTTCTGAAAAATACCAGGTACCTGTTTTACAACTTTTGCCAGAAAGTGAGAGCCTGCTGTTGAATTATTATTGGCCTGGAAATATTCGCCAGCTCAAGAACATCACTGAGCAAATGAGCTTGTTGGAAGAAAATAGAATTGTTACTCCTGAAGCGTTGCGTGCCTACTTGCCCACTGATGGATTTTCCACCAATGGTCTGGTTCGGAAAAGCGCACAACCGCAAGATTTCAGTGAGCGCGAGGTATTGTACAAGGTACTTTTTGAGATGAAGAATGAGTTGAATGATTTGAAGCAAATTGTCTTTGGTTTGATGCAGGGCAATGTCAATTTGGACAACGTCAACATCAACCCAGAAAGCCACGAATTTACATCGCAACCCTCCTCTGTATTTTCAGTTAGCCCGATGAACAATACGCCCATTTTGGTCAGTGCACCTCCTTCCCATGAAGTGATAGAAGAAACGCTATCTTTGATGGATACGGAAAAAGAAATGATCAAAAAAGCCTTACTGAAACACAAAAGCAGAAGACGCAATGCCGCGAAGGAGCTTGGCAT
>CANHIV010000143.1 GCA_947460525.1 Flavobacteriales bacterium | reverse complement strand
GAGAAATCTCAGCGCACCATTGATGGTATCAACAAAAGTCCTGAAGGTGCCAAAGCGGTACCTTTCCAGAAGGCTGTTGGTGATGTCGATAAATGGGCGGATGAGTTGATTGACTACATTGAAACGATGAAAGCGCACGTAATGGCTTCATCTAGCAAAGCGAATGAGACAGGTGATGGATTTGAAGAATTCATGATTGACAATCCAGATAGCCCAGGTCGCAAAATTGCAATTGCTCCAGATGCAAAAAATGCTGATGGTAAGGTTATAATCTCAAAGCCCGACGAAAACCAAAACAACACATCGTTGTTGATTGGTCACGCGCCAGAAGCTCCAAGAGCTGATCCATACTCTGCAACAGATTTGAAGAAGCATTTGATTGAGTTCAAAGAGCGCTTATTGAAAATCAACGTACAAAGAGCGGACAGTGGAGCGGCAGCTTTTACATTGCCTGAAGATTTGCAATCAGCCATCAAAGGAACCTTCAGTTTTGATGGTCCATACATGGACAAAGATGGCAAAGAGGAGTCTTGGGAAGTGAATAACTTCTTCCACATGCCTTTGGTTGCGGTTTTGGCCAGTATGACCAAAATTGAGACTGATGTCATGAACATCAAGAATAACGTTTGTATGGCACTGGCACAAGGTATCAATGCAACGGACATGAAGTTCTCAGACATCACTGTTGCTGTAGTACCAAAGAGTGGTGCTGTAATTAAAGGTGGTGATTTTGAAGCGGATGTATTCTTAGCAGCCTTCAACCGTTCAAGTAAATCAAAAATTTATATTGGCGGTGAATGTGATCCCGAATCTACACCAACTGTTTTTCCTGCTAGCGGTTCTCCTGAAGCGGAATCTGACAACAACGGAAAGTGCCACTTTAAGCGCAATACCGGTGGTATGAGCATTGGTGAACATGCATTCAAAGGTCAGATCGAGTACATGAAAAACGGAAAGCCTGACTACATTCCATTTATTATCCCAGCATTTTTTGTCATGGAACCAATGGCAGTAATCAGTGCTTCCAAGTGTAATGTTTTGTATTCAGGTTTGGAAAACCCAATCGAGGTGTCTGTACCTGGTGTTAATGGAACCATTACTCCTACTTGTCAAGGTTGTCAATTGTCAAAAAGCGGTTCTGCTTACATTGCAAAACCAGACGCTAACGTGAAGAAAGCGGTTATCTCTGTATCAGCTACTGTGAATGGACAAAACAAGAACATGGGAAGCAAAGAGTTCCGTGTGAAGAATGTACCAAGCCCAGATCCAGTATTTGCTGGGAAGAAGCCAATGGACAATACCATTTCTCGAGGTGAGTTAATCAGCAACGGAACAGTTGCGGCTGTTTTGGATCAATCATTCATCTTTGAAGGAATTAGCTACAGTGTAACAGGTTTTAGTTTGACCATCAACACAGGTTCAGTAACCGTAGAGAAGAAGTCAACCAACAGCCAATTTACACCAGAAATGAAGCAAATTTTACAGAACGTGAAGCCAGGTGCTACCGTGGCATTGACCAACATCACTGCAGTAGGCCCAGGTGGTGGTTCTCGTCGATTGGCTCCAATTGTATTAAAAGTAAACTAAACTACTCAGTACTATGAACAAGCACATTGTTGTTTTATTGGTCGCTGTTCTTACCAGCATGTTTGCCCAAGCGCAAACAGCGTTGGATGGAGCTTATGTTCCTGAACATAACCCCACGCGTCGTGTGGTTCCATATCCTCATTTGCGTCAAGCAGATGTCATGTGGAAGCGCCGTATTTGGGAGCAAATTGACTTGCGTCAAAAAATGAATTACTCTTTGTACTACCCGGTTAAGCCGATCAAAGACAGAAAGTGTTTGTTTGATTTGATTGCAGATGGAATCAACCAAGGTCAAATTACAGCTTACAAGCCTGTAAACGCAATGTTGTTGCCAGATGACGAATTCACAATGCCCATGTCTCCTGAAGAGGTGGATGATGCATTGAACTTTATTGAAATCGTACCATTGAAATCAGTTGCAGATCCTACACAAGATTCATTGGATCTAATGGGAAGCACCGTGGCTGATACAATCAAGACCAAACTTGAAGCGGATAAAATCTTGCGCTACGAGTTGAAAGAAGATTGGATTTTTGACAAGCAACGTTCTGAACGTTATGTTAGAATCATCGGTATCGCGCCTGTTGCTGAGAAAAAAACAGCAGCTGGTGTGTCAGTAGAGAAATTGTTCTGGTTGTACTTCCCTGAGTGTCGCTACTTGTTTGCGAACGCTGACGTATTTAATTTGCACAATACTTCGCAGCCCATCACATTTGACGACTTGTTTCAAAAACGTATGTTTTCTGCTTTCGTTGTAAAAGAAGAGAACGTGTATGATCGTCGAATCGAGGAATATTATCGCGATCCAATGAAAGCGATTTTGGAAAGCGAGCGTATCAAAGAGGATTTATTCCTTTTTGAACACGATCTATGGCATTATTAATAAAACTTAGATAAGAAAAGCCACCGAAAGGTGGCTTTTTCTTTTTTACAAGCCCTACTTTTGCACCCGCATGGTAACCATAGGAAATTTAACAGTAAGTTTTGGATCAAGAGATCTATTTCAGAATATCACATTGTTCATCGGACCCAGAGAAAGAATGGGTTTGGTGGGGAAAAATGGCGCTGGTAAGTCAACGCTGCTCAAGATTTTAGCCGGATTGCAAAATCCGACATCCGGCTCTATTGGATTGACAAGAGGAACCACTGTTGGCTATCTGGCTCAGGAAATGGAACATCGTGATGATGTGACTGTTCGTCAAGAGGCTGCATCGGCATTTTCAGAGACTTTGGAATTGCAAACCCGAATGGATGAGTTGATTGATGCCATTGCGGTTCACGAGGATTATACCAGTGATGATTATGCCAATAAAATTGAAGAGATTGAAGACATTAGTCATCGATTGAGCTTGGTGGATGCCAGTAAGATGGATGAGAAAATTGAACGCGTTCTTTTGGGATTGGGTTTTAAATCAGATGATTTCGAAAGAAGTATTTCTGAGTTCAGTGGTGGGTGGAAAATGCGGGTTCAATTGGGCAAGTTGCTTTTGAGAAACCCTGATTTGTTGTTGCTCGATGAGCCTACCAATCACTTGGATATCGAAAGTATCCAATGGCTCGAGGAGTTTTTGGTGGATTACGAAGGAGCGATTGTGTTAATCTCGCATGACAGGGCCTTTTTGGATGCAGTTACCAAGCGTACTGTAGAGATTTCCAAGGGGAAGACCTATGATTACAAATTTTCCTACTCCAAATACATCGAGCAACGTTTAGAGGAAATCGAACGCGCAGAGAACGCGGCCATCAATCAGCAGAAATACATTGAGAAAACACAAGTGTTGATCAATAAATTCCGTGCAAAGAAGGACAAAGCTGCCTTTGCGCAAACATTGATTCGCAAGTTGGACAAATTGGAAAAGGTGGAAGTAGATGACATCGATTCGACATCTTTGAATATGAGATTCCCACCGGCTCCCCATTCTGGAAAGGTGATTTTGAAAGGTCATAAATTGGGAAAAGCGTTTGGAGACAAAAGACTTTTTTCTGATTTGGAATTCATGATCAACCGTGGTGAGAAGATTGCCCTTTTGGGTAAAAATGGAGTAGGGAAAACCACGCTTCTTAAAATTATTCTCAATCAATTGCAGCATGACGGAGAAATTGAGTGGGGACATGCGATTCAGATGGGTTATTATGCGCAGAATCAAGCAGAAGAATTGGATGGCGAGAAAACCATTTTTCAGACCATAGACGATGAGGCAGTGGGGGAAATCAGAACCCAAATTAGAGCGATGTTGGGAGCGTTTCTTTTTGGAAAGGATGAAATAGATAAGAAGGTGAAAGTTTTAAGTGGAGGCGAAAAAGCCCGCTTGGCCTTGTGCAAGTTGCTCTTAAAACCCAACAACTTTTTGGTGATGGATGAACCGACCAATCACTTGGATTTGGTTTCAAAGGAGGTATTGAAGCAAGCTTTGGAACAATACGACGGAACATTGCTGTTGGTATCCCATGACAGGGATTTTTTAAAAGAGTTGACGGATACTGTATATGAGATTTTGCCCAATCGATTGAAAGAGTGGAAAGGGGATGTTCAGGATTTCTTGAAAGAGAAAAAGGCAGAAAGTATTGCCCTTTATGAGAAGGCCGATGTAGTGAAAAAGGAGACACAGGCCGCAGCCAAAGCCAACTTTGCTGAGACCAAGGATGAAGATAGCAAAGAAAGAAAGAAGAGAGAGCAAGCCATTTCAAAGGCAGAGCAAGCGATTGAGAGAGTGGAAAAGGAGATAGCGGAAATGGAAGCGGCCATGGCGCTGATTGATTTTACCAATCATGAGTTGGTGCGCGCGGAGAACGAGAAATTGCAGAAAAAGAAAGAGGAG
>CANHIV010000142.1 GCA_947460525.1 Flavobacteriales bacterium | reverse complement strand
TGATTTACCTTGGTGGCTAGTGCAGCGGCAATCAAGGCTTCTTCCTCATTGCGTTGGTCCAATATCTCTGGCTGGTAGTACTTTTTTACAAAATGGGTGTCAAAATCTCCGCTGACAAAGGCTTCGTGATTGATGGCCCAAGCGCAGAAGGGTAGTGTTGTCTGCACTCCTGTAACTTGATAGTCCGCAATGGCGCGGGTCATCTTGGCAATGGCGGCATTGCGATCTACTGCATGCACAATCAACTTGGCAATCATGGGGTCATAGTAAATCGGAATGTCCATGCCTTCTTCAAATCCATCGTCCACCCGAACCCCAGGTCCCATGGGTCGCTCATAGGTGATGAGCTTTCCGATGTCGGGCAAGAAATTGTTCAAGGGATCTTCAGCATATACACGAATTTCCAGAGCGTGTCCGTTGATCTTTAAATCGTCTTGACCAAAACTTAACTTCTCTCCGCGGGCTACTTTAATCTGCTCTTTCACCAAATCGATGCCAGTGATCATCTCCGTAACGGGATGCTCAACTTGCAATCGGGTATTCATTTCTAAGAAATAGTAGTTGCGTTTTTCATCTACCAAAAACTCCACAGTTCCTGCACCCACATAATTACAACTCTTGGCCACATCCACCGCACTTGCACCCATTGCTGCGCGCAACTCGGGTGTCAATACTGCACTGGGGGCTTCTTCTACAACTTTCTGGTGTCTTCTTTGAATGGAACACTCACGCTCAAACAAATGAACCACATTGCCATGCTGGTCCGCCAATACTTGAATTTCAACGTGTCTAGGTCCTGATACATATCGCTCGATGAAAACAGAACCATCTCCAAAAGCACTGATGGCTTCAGAAATGGCGCGTTCCATTTGCTCTTCCAACTCTTCAATTTTCTCTACGATGCGCATTCCCTTTCCACCGCCGCCTGCAGAGGCTTTGATCAAAATGGGAAGGCCTACTTCCAAGGCAACACGCTTGGCTTCTTCAACATCTGATACAGCATCTTCCGTTCCTGGAACCATGGGGATGTTGTATTTCTTGGCTGCATTTTTTGCGGCCAATTTCGAACCCATCACCTCAATACTCTCGGGATTGGGACCTATGAATTGTATGCCTGCAGCTTTTACTTTGCGCGCAAAATCTGCATTTTCTGAAAGAAATCCATAACCAGGATGGATGCCATCCACGCCTATTTTCACACTCAAAGCGATGATATCATCACCTTTCAAATAGGATTGGTTGGAGGGCGCGGGACCAATGCGGTAGGCTTCATCCGCATAGCGAACAAAAGGGGCATTGGCATCGGCATCGCTATAAATGGCAACAGTTTTTATTCCCATTTCCTTTGCTGAGCGCATGATGCGCAAAGCAATCTCTCCTCGATTGGCAATCAATATTTTTTGCATACGGGCGCTAAGATAATACGGATAAAACGTTGCGTAAACTTAATTGCGAACCACTTTCATGACTCTTCTTTCAGTATATCCTTTCAATACCAAAATATAAGTGCCTTTGCTTTCTGGCAATTCAATGGCGGTCTGTGATTGCGTAATGTACTTTTTAAACAACCATTGCCCCGCATTGTTGTAGACATCTACTTCGGTGACCAATGATTGCGGATTGTTGAGATATACCCATCCATTCAAAGTAGGGTTGGGATAAATACTGGGTCTTGCTTTGATTTCGGCAACGCCAACATGACTGAAGTTGGTCTCCGCCAATGCCACTTCAAATGGGCTTGCAGGCAGATTGTTGAACATGGTTTTGAAGGTGTTAATTTCAGGCGAATCATATGAAAACATCTCATCCATGTATTGCGGTGGAGTAGTTTGATACAACAAACGCGCGGTGACATGAAAGTCGCCGTTCCAAGCACCAATCGGCAAATGAAAATGTACAATGTCGGTTCCGCTTCCTTCTACATTGTTTTCTAAATTGAAATCAGGATCACTGTTTATACCCACAACACGTGTCGTGTCATACAGGCCTCCGGGATTGCTGGAAAAACCTAGAGGTACCAGGCGATTGTCTTTTAAATAATCAGCCGCACGCTCCAAAACAGTCGTCTTGTTTCCATTAACATCGGCCATGACCATTTCATAAATCTGAACTTGCTCTGGACTATTGATCATGTTGTAATGGGGTTCATATGTGGTGTTTTCTCCAATGACGCGGTATTCTTCGTTCACACCACCACTGCGAAAAACTTCATTTCCATTGTTGTCAGTAACGACAAATTCAACAAAAGCTCTTCTTGATGGATAGCCACTAGGGAATTTGTGCCCGGCTAAATTTTTAATGTGCAATTCAAAGCGAGCTGTATCTTGGTCAATCGCGCCTTGAATGATTTGCATTTGTGCGGTTTCATTGAGCAATTGCTGCTCTGTACGTGCCAATACAGTATTGAAATGGGTAGCGTTGGCTGTTAAATCCAATGCATCGATATTGTTGCGCAAAAGTTGCAGCATGTAATAATTGCCGCCTACAAACCAATGCTGTCCGTAGGGTTGTCTGCCTGGTAGAAAGGAGTAACCTGATGCAATAACAATGGGTTCTTGCAATTTGGGCATGTGACAGTCTTGACACTCTTTGTGCACTGCCGGATCATTGCTTGTTTTGTATGACGAGTTCAGCCACTCGTGGTAGGTAGCTTGCTCAACAAACGTTTGTCCCGTATAATTTCCTTGCAAATCGGCGGTGTGGGTGGACAAAGTGTGGCATCCAGCGCAGGCTTCTGATTTGGTAAACTTGTGGTTACCAACGGGCGTGTAGCCAACAAAGCTTTGCATCGCTTGGTAGAATATGGGAAAGTCCATTTCCTCACTAACGTAAGGACCCCAGATGGTATCGGTATGATAGAACAATTCTCCACTGAAATGTTGTCCCAGATTGTCCATTCTTTGTTGGTGGCAAGCGCTGCAATTCACACCATCACGGGCCATCGAGTCGGTAGGCAATTGAGTGATGTCATAGTCAGGGTTGCCATTCATGCTATTGGTGTACTTACCAATGGGGGCATGGCAAGAAGTGCATTTGTTGACGAGTTCCTGCGCATGAGTGGGATTGACCAACATTTCATGAGAAAGTTTGGCTCTCCAAAATGGATCTTTGGCAGAATTGGCCATCATCGTACCTCTCCAGTTTTCTGCAGGATTAACCAATTCACCTTCCGCTGTTATATTGGCAAAGCCGACAGGGTCCACGCCGTGGCATCCGGCACATCTTCCAGATCCTACAAAAATGCCGTTGTCAAAAATGGGCAAATTGCCATCTAACATTTTTACCATTTCTGCCTCAGAATGGTATTTTCCTTTGTGGCGTTGGACTTGCCAAGCCAATGAGAATCCTGCTACACAAATGATCATCAAAAGCGTTAGCACTTTTTTGGGATGATGCGTCAATATTTTTTTCATGCTTTACTCAACTTTACCAAACTTCAATTTTGTCAACAGCAATTAGACCCATTTTCTCGTTGATTTGTTGCAACAAGAACTCTCTGTTGGAAGTCAATTCCTGCTTGATAACACCGCTGTCTATTTGCAATGCCAATGTCTTTCCTCGCATTTCTGCTTTGGTGGTGTGCTTGACAATAAAGGGACCCACAATTTCGTAGTAGGCGTCAACAGCATCCAGTTGTTTCATTTTTTTGTCCCAACCTTTGCGGTTGAGCCATTCTTTGATAACAGCGCCAATGGGTTGATTGTTGTAATCCCTCATGACTCAAATATATGACAATGGGGTTCAACAGACATTTCTCTTAACATTTTAGGAATGCGAATGGGATCTGTGTCTGTAATTACGACTTGGCCTTTCATGTTTTCCTTGAGCCACTGGAATAGTCTTTTCAATCTCGCACCGTCCAATTTATCATGGATGTCATCCAACAACAAGACCACATGCGATCGTGTGATGTTTTGGGTAAACATCATTTGCGCCAATTTTAATGCAATGAGATAGGACTTTTGTTGCCCTTGTGATCCCATTTTTTTGATGGGCATGTCATTCAAAAGAAATTCTAGGTCATCCCGATGAGGACCTGCTGTCGTTCTTTCCGCGAGTCGATCCCGGTCCAATCGCTCCTTCCAGAGCGCAATAGGATTTTGATCAAAGGTGTCAGATGTCCATTGCAAATCAACAGCGTCGTTGCTTTCTGTGATGTATTGGGAGATATTTTGAAAGAGCGGTAGAAACGATTCAAGAAAAAATTTCCGGGCCATTCCAATTTCGATTGAAAGGGGTGCCATCATTTCATCATAAAGCGAAAGCGCTTCAGGGTCTATGGAGCGACCTTGCAGATTCTTTAGGTAGGCATTTCTTTGCAGCAAAAGATGGTTGTATTGCATCAGCTGTTGCATGTAAGCCGGTTGGGTTTGGCTGATGGCCGCATCCCACCAACGGCGGCGCTCTTCAGCGCCTTC
>CANHIV010000141.1 GCA_947460525.1 Flavobacteriales bacterium | reverse complement strand
TTGATTAAGGATCAAGGGTATACTTACGATAAGAAAATGTTGAATGCTGTCGAGAATGTAGACAAGTATTTGGGTGAAGTTAAACAAGCGGTGAACTTGGGAATTTATGGAGCTGACTTGAGTTATGCCTCTATTTTCGATCAAAAGCAGGAGAGCATGACCTATTTTGCTGCAGCTAAAAAATTAGCTTCTGCCATGGCAATAGAGGGTGGAATCAATGACTCTACAATTACCAAATTAGCGGAATACCAAGACAATAGAGACAGCGTGTTGAAAATTGTAACGGCTGCTTATGCGGACTTAAATGGTTATTTGAAAGAGAACAACCGCATCGAGGTTTCTGCCTTGGTGATTTCAGGGGGTTGGTTAGAGGCATTGCACCTTTGTTTGCAATATGCAGAGAAACCTAATTCAAGTTTGATTCGCCAGCGCATTGGTGAGCAGAAAATGGTATTGGAAAGCCTTTTGAAATATTACGAGAGCTTTGATAACAAACCAGCATTGGCTGAAATGAAAGCCGATCTTATGGAGATTCAAAAGGAATTGAGTAAAGTTGAAATCACCACTGAGAAAACAACTGTTTCCAAAGCAAAAGATGGTGTAATGACCATCGGAAATAATTCTAAAACCACCGTTAAAGATGATACATTGAAAGCTTTGAATGTATTGGTGAAGAAGATCAGATCTAAATATGTTGCCTAACCCAAAGGAGAAATGAAGAAATTAATTGCCTCTATATTTTTCTTAGCCTTGGTTTCCTTAGGAGCCAATGCCCAATGCCGTGCATTTACTAAGAATCGTGTATTACCCAATTTAACCGGGTTTATCCAAAATGAAAATTACAACGCAGCCCTATTCATGGAAGGTGATGAAGCAGAATTGCTCATGACTTTTTACGGTGGAAAGGATTATCGTTTGGTTGTCATGGCGCACCCAGTGTTGCCTGAAGTAGAATTTGAAGTTTTGGATACCAATGATGAATTGTTGTACACCAATAAAACGGCAGCCAACAAAAATGTATTCGATTTCAGAATGTCCAGTACACAGCAATTGAAAGTGAGAGTTCGTGTTCCGGATTCAAAGGGTACTATGGTCCGTCAGGGCTGTGTAACCATCGTTGCAGGTCACAAGCAATCTTAAGAAATGTTTGAAATTGGAAAGGGCTCACAGAGCCCTTTTTTTATTGCCATACAATATCGCCGGCTTGGAACAGCAGAATGCCATCTTTGGCCTCCAGCTTTAAGCGTCCCCATTCATCAACACCAATGATGACCCCTTCAATTACATTTCCTTGATGCTCAAATGAGCGACGCTCGTTCATTCCTAGCAATTGACTCAAATATTCCTGTTCGATTTTTGTGGAATTGCCAGAGTTCCATTCGTTGAAGTATAGTGCAATATTTTGGTGGATATTTTCCATTAGATCGTCCAATGCTATGTCCAAATTGGGGTTTTCTTGAAAAAGCGAAGTGGCCTTTGCTGATTGAAATTTTGTCTGGTGAACATTCACGCCAATTCCACAGATTAATGTTGCCGTTTTGTCAGCATGCATTTGCGTTTCTATGAGTGTGCCGGAAACTTTTTTCTCATTGACAAAAATGTCATTGGGCCATTTTATCTTCACAATGCTTTTGGGCAAGTAATGGGCTATTGAATTTCGAATTGCCAATGAAATCGCCTTGTTCAATGCTACAATTTTTTCAAAATTGGAATGGTCCAAATGCAGAACCCAACTGGCTGTTAGGTTTTGCCCCGGTGTAGATTCCCAGGTATTGGAACGTTGGCCCCTGCCTTGGTATTGATGCAATGCCGAAATGACAGTTCCGTGCGGAACTTTGCCTTCCAAGAGGAGTTTGGCTGCATAGTTGTTCGTTGAATCAACCTCAGACAGTGAAATACGGTTAATTTCCATTATTCTACGAAGATAATCGGGTTTTTTCATGGGACTGAAGTTGTACATTTGCAGTAATTAAGAATCATGGCGAAAAAAGTAAAAAAAGCAGGCGAGGAACAACTTTTAGATATTGTTGTTCAAGGCATGCAAGAATTAAAGGCAAAGAATATTGTGATATTGGATTTGCGTAAGTTGGAATCAGCAATGGCAGATTATTTCGTAATCGCTTCAGGAAGCAGTAGCACACATGTAGAGGCAATTGCCAACTCAGTGGAAAAGTTTACTGAGGAGTTGATGGATGAATCGCCTAGAAGAGTAGAAGGGAAAAGGAATGGAAAGTGGGTGTTAATGGATTATTTCAATACCATTGTTCATGTGTTTGATGAAGAGACTCGAGATTTCTATGCCTTAGAGCAATTGTGGGGTGATGGAGAGATTACAAGAATTCAAGAATAATTTTGTTATAAATGTCAAAAGAAGGAAACAAGCAAGGCAAGCCCAAGATGCCGGATGCACCGAAGAACATTAATTTTTATTGGATCTACGGCGTCATAGCGGTAGTTCTAATTGGAATGATGTTTTTCAACGGATCAAGTGAAGGCCGTGAGACGGATTTTGCTCGATTCAAGCAATTCTCAAGTAAGCACCTCATTGAAAAGGTGGAGTACGATGGAAGTACGGCCATGATTTATTTAAATCAAGCCGGAAAGGATTCCTTGAAAAATGAATTGGGCAATGGCAGTAGCGTAAAAAGTTTTACCAGAAGTGCGGAATATTGGTTCAACATTCCTCCGGGAGAGGAGTTTGTGAAGGAAATCCAGCAGTCAGGTGAGCAGCATGGATTTATGGTGCATTATCAACCACCCAATGAGACTGCGCAGGGATTGATTTGGTGGATCGTGATGTTGGGAGTGATGATTGTGGGATGGATATTTATTATGCGTCGCATGGGCGGCGGTGCTGGCGGCGGCGGCGGTCAGATTTTTAATATTGGAAAGTCCAAAGCGACCTTATTTGAAAAAGGCAAGGGTACCCAAGTTACCTTCAATGACGTTGCGGGATTGGAAGGTGCCAAGGAAGAAGTTCAAGAAATTGTAGATTTTTTAAAGCATCCTAAGAAGTATACCGAATTGGGCGCTAAGATTCCCAAGGGCGCTTTGTTGGTAGGCCCTCCAGGAACAGGTAAAACATTATTGGCAAAAGCAGTTGCTGGTGAAGCACAAGTGCCATTTTTCAGTTTGTCAGGTTCTGATTTTGTGGAGATGTTTGTTGGCGTTGGAGCAAGCAGGGTTCGTGACTTATTCCGTCAAGCCAAAGAGAAGGCGCCAGCCATTATCTTTATTGATGAAATAGATGCCATTGGAAGAGCCAGAAGTAAGAACGTCAACTTTGGTAGCAATGATGAACGTGAGAATACGTTGAATCAGTTGTTGACTGAAATGGATGGATTTGGCACCAACTCAGGGGTAATCATTTTAGCAGCTACCAATAGGGCAGATATACTAGACAAAGCTTTGCTTAGAGCGGGTCGCTTTGACAGACAGATTTATGTGGACATGCCAGATATCAAAGAGCGCGTGGCCATTTTTAAAGTTCATCTGGAGAAAGTAAAGAAAGACGATACTGTAGATGTAGAATTTATGGCCCGTCAAACTCCAGGGTTCAGCGGAGCTGACATCGCAAATGTCTGTAATGAAGCGGCTTTGATTGCGGCAAGAAAAGGACATACTTCTGTTGGTAAGCAGGATTTCTTGGACGCGGTGGATCGCATCATCGGCGGGTTGGAAAAAAAGAACAAAATCATTACTGTTGATGAGAAGAGAACCATTGCCTACCATGAAAGCGGTCATGCCATAGTGAGTTGGTTGTTGCGTTATGCTTCTCCTTTGGTGAAGGTAACCATCGTTCCAAGAGGTAGATCTTTGGGTGCTGCTTGGTATTTGCCAGAAGAAAGACAAATCACTACCACAGAACAAATATTGGATGACATGTGTGCGGCTTTGGGTGGTCGTGCGGCGGAAGAAGTGGCATTTGGAAAAATATCTACTGGAGCTTTGTCTGATCTTGAAAAAGTGACCAAACAAGCATATGCCATGGTTACCATTTATGGCTTAAATGACAAAATTGGCAACAGAAGCTATTACGATAGCTCGGGGGATTCTCAATTTCAAAAGCCATATTCTGATGAGACCGCCCGAATCATTGACGAAGAAACAAGCAAGATCATCGAGACGGCATACATCAAAGCAAAAGAGTTGTTGTCAGCCAATAAGCATCAATTGGACCAATTGGCGGCCAAGTTGCTGGAAAAAGAAGTGATTTTCAAAGACGATTTGGAAGCCGTTTTGGGAGCAAGACCTTGGGGCGAAGAGCCCAAAGTCGAGAATATTGAATTGCCGAAAGCCGTATCCGATGCTTTGCCAGAATCACCTGCAGCCGATGAGAATAAAGAGGGTCAGCCGGAAGGAGGCGTGAATGAGTAATCTTGCATTGCGCTCAATAACGGGGTTGGTATTTGCCGCCGCAATGATTGGTGCCTTTTGGTGGGGACCAACAGCCACGGCA
>CANHIV010000140.1 GCA_947460525.1 Flavobacteriales bacterium | reverse complement strand
ATATAGCTGAGGGATATTCACGAGATTCACTGAAAGAAAAAGTTCGTTTTTTAGATATAGCCTATGCATCTGCAAATGAGACACAAGCAGCATTGTCAATTATCCAAGGATTGTTGGATTCCGAAGATGCGGAATTACAAGAGTTATACAATCGATACGAATCAATTTGCAAACAATTATTCGTGTTCAAACAAAAACTTAAATCACATATCAAGTAGAGCACTTATTTGGTTTTGGGGCTTAGGGTTTACGGTTTTTGGTTTACGGTTTTGGGTTTATGGTTTTGAGTTGTTGTTATATAACCGATAACCGATAACCGATAACCGATACCCGATACCCGATACCCGATACCCGATAACCGATACCCCATAACCAATACCCGATACCCCATAACCGATACCCGATACCCGATACCCGATACCGGATACCCGATACCCCATAACCGATACCCCATAACCGATACCCCATAACCGATAACCCATAACCGATAAACCTTCACCCACAACGGACACCCTCTTTCTAAAAATGAAAAAAGGCGCCAAATAGCGCCCTTTTAAAAAAATCGAAAGAAAAATTACTTCTTCTTACCAGCTTTACCTGCATCTTTTTCTGCTTGTTCAGCAGCCATAGACGCACGAGTAGCTTGGATAGCAAGGATTGCAGAAGCTTCAGCTTCCAAAACTTGTACACCTGGCATTTGTACTTCACGTACACGAATCATATCGCCAATGTTCAATTTGGTGATGTCCAAAGTGATGTCAGTTGGAAGATCCTCTGGCTTAGCAAATACACGAACTTTTCTGTAGTTGATGGCCAAACGTCCACCTGCTTTAACCCCTTCAGAGTTACCCGTTACGCGAACTGGCAATGAAGTTTTAACGGCTTTACCAGGTACCAACTCCAAAAAGTCTACGTGTACAATACGGTCTGTAACTGGGTGTCTTTGCACTTCTTGCAAAATAGAAGAATAAGTTTTTTCTCCCAAGTTCAAGTCGATTTGCAAAGTGTCAGAAGTAGACATGATTTTGTTCATGTCGATTTCAGCTACTGAAAAGTGAACTTGCTCAGTACCACCATACAAAACACCTGGGATTCTACCTGCATTGCGCAAAGCAGAAGCATCTTGTCTTCCTACGTTCTCTCTGTGAGAACCGCTCAATTTGAATTGCTTCATTTTATTTTGGTTTTAAATTATTTCTTTATCTATAAAATTTGTTTTCGGTTTTGGGTTTATGGTTTTGGGTTTTCAGTTTGGGGTTTTTGGTTTGGGGTTTTTGGTTTTTTTACCCTTTACCCATTACCCACAAACATTCACCCATTACTCACAACCCACAACCGTTAACCCACATCCCCTTAGATGCTGATAAAATGATCGCTAATACTTTTATTCTCGATCAAATTATGCAAAACATCACCGAAAAGTTGAGCGGTTGAAATCACTTTAATTTTACTCTTTTCAACGCCATCTTTCAATGGGATGCTATCGCTAACAATTACCTCGGTCAGTTGAGATTTTTCAATTCTCTCGTAAGCTTGACCACTTAAAACGGCGTGTGTACATATTGCGCGAACGCTCAATGCTCCGTTCTCCAACATCATTTCCGCTGCTTTGCAAAGTGTTCCAGCCGTATCTATCATGTCATCTACTATGACAACGTTTTTGCCTTTCACATCACCGATAACGGTCATGCTTTCGATTTGATTGGCTACTTTTCTTTGCTTGTAGCAAATGGCCAAATCACAACCCAAAAGTTTTGCGTAGGCATTGGCGCGTTTGGTTCCGCCAGTATCGGGCGCTGCAATCACCAAGTTGTCGATGTTCAATTCTTGAAGCATCGGAACAAACAAAGTGCTGGCATACAAATGATCAACGGGAACCTCAAAAAATCCTTGAATTTGTTCTGCGTGTAAATCCATTGTGATAACGCGATTTACCCCTGCAGCTGTAAGCAAATTGGCCACCAACTTGGCCCCTATCGGCACACGAGGTTTGTCTTTGCGGTCTTGACGCGCAAAACCGAAGTAGGGCATAATGGCAATAATGCGCTTGGCAGATGCGCGTTTGGCGGCATCGATCAAAAGCAATAGTTCCATCAAATTGTCTGCGGGTGGGAAGGTGGATTGGACGATGATTACGTCTTTTCCGCGAACGGTTTCTTCAATAGAAGGAGAAAATTCACCATCGCTAAAGCGCTGGATGATCACTTTTCCCATTTCGCTCCCAAAAGCTTTGGCAATGCCCTCTCCCAATTTTTGGGAAGAAGAACCTGCTATTATTTTTACCATGTCGTTCATGAGGATAGGCCTTTGGGGCGCCAAAGATAGTTAATCCCTTTCCAACCTGCAATAAAAAACAAGGACGACACTAAAATTGCCAAGGGATGATGGATCCAATGGTCTTGGGCAAAGTTCATTTCTTGGTAAACAAAAATATAGAGCAGAATACTCATCAGATTGTTGAGCACATGCATGGCAATGCTAACCCCTATTTTCCCTGTTTTCCAGTATGCATAGCCCAACATTACGCCCAACATCCATCGAGCAAGGAATCCTTCAAACTGAAAATGGATAAAAGAGAAAATAAATCCGTTGATGAGAATGGCCCAAAAAGGAGAAAGAGATTGCAATTTCCAACGAAGTAGGATGGATCTAAAAAAGAGCTCTTCCAAAACACCCGGAATGATGGCCACTAGGATGATGACTTGAAAAAGTCCCCATCCTTGATTATTGCTAAGCAGGGCAGCTTGAATTTTCCAGCTATTTAATTCTTTTTGATGTGCCCAATTTTGTAAATTTTCATTGAGTTCCAGCAGAAATTGATTGATGGCACTAGAAAATTCGATCAGTCCATAAGATAGGATCAGCCACATCATGCCAACCAACGCGGAGATGATGATGGGATAATGTTTGTTTTCAGAGCGATTCAATAAGGGGAACTGACTTTTTAAAAGCCACCATGACAATCCAAACATCCCCAATTGCTGAAAAGCATTGGCCCATCCTAAGGCAAGTCCATTTTTTGGGTCAGGGGAATTAAATATGGAAATCAAGTTTGTCATGGAATAGCCTTGACAAAAGAGAGAAATATAGGAGAGTGAAATGCCAAGACCTATTGAAATGAATAGTATGGCCCATTTGCCGGAGGTGGTTTTCCCTAGGAACAGGATGAAGTTCATTTGACAAAACTAATATGGCTGGCCTCTTTTTCGGTGTGTAAATTGAAAATGACTACGCATTTGGTTTTTAATTGAAAACCATGAGAATGGTAGTGAGCAAGTAATGCTTCACTAGAAATAGTTAAAAGAGGGACCGAAGTCCCTCTTTTTTTTTTAGCAATAAACTTTTATTTATATCATTGAATTGATCCATTCATTGACCAACTCAGGACACTCCCATTGCCCCATGTGACCCACTTCTTCTGCAATTGTAAGTGTTGAATTCGTGAGAAGGGCATCTTCATTTTGTACGTCTGAGAGGGCTACCGAAAGATCTTCTGACCCTCCAAAAAAGTGGATTGGAATGTTCAATGATTTCACCTCCTCGATAAAGTTGGAACGTCCCATCATGGCACGTTGGCAATTTTGAATGGTGTCAGAACTTATTTCAAAGGCATCTTGAACGAGCATGTCGATGATATTGTATTTTTTGACTTTAAATGCCTCAGGAAATAAATTGGAAATCATTGTACGGATGTACAAATTTTTATTTTCTTCAACCAAATCAATGGCGCGTGAACGTTGCATTTTTTTTGCATCATCGTCGCAACCCAATTTAGAATGAAATAACCCCAGCCATTGTGGTTGAGCACCCAGGTGAACAAGGGTCCCCAAAAGATATCCTCCCATGGAGTGTCCAATGATGGCGTAGGGAACGGAAGTGTCAATTTGATTCATGATCATCTGTCCAATGTTTTCCATTTTGTCGGGACAGGGTGTGTTGATCAAATCTCCATGGCCTGGCAATGACAAAAAAGCAAAGTCCCCATTGATGGAGGAGGTAAAATCCCACATTTTAGGACTTTCTAGAAATCCATGAATCAAGTAGATGCGCATGCTATACGCTTTTAGCAATCACCTCTTCAATCGCGTCTGGTAATTTGGCTTTCAAAAGATTTTCAATTCCTCCTTTCAAAGTTGCAGTAGAGGAAGGACATCCCGAGCAAGCGCCACGCATGTTGACATAAACTTTCTTATTGTCATATCCAACAAAATCAATCGCGCCACCATCTTGCTCTACTGCAGGACGAACAAACTCATTTAATAGATAAATAATCTCATCATCATAAGGAGAAGCAGGCAAGCTTGAAACATTTTCTGAAGCTGAAGTAGCACTTGTCTCAGGTTCTGTTCGCTCCGCTCTGGTCATCAATTCTGCAGGAACGGCCGATACAGCTATTTCATGGTCCATCAACCATTCTCTGATGTACTCACGCAATTGCATAACAATCATGTCCCAATCCAAACTTTCATCTCT
>CANHIV010000139.1 GCA_947460525.1 Flavobacteriales bacterium | reverse complement strand
CCCTATTTGGTGGATGCAACTTTGTTGGATGGTTTAATCAATGAAGCCTACAGCCGTCTTTCCGAAGAAGTACATGGTTACCACATCTTGGTGAAGTGTGATTTAAATGCCTCTCCAACAGATACCCTTCGTGCTTATCAAAAGGTGATGCAATTGAGAAATAAAATCTTAAGTGGCGCCAACTTCCAGCAAGTAGCCAAAGAATCCAGTGAAGACCCAAGCGCGAAAGAGAATTCAGGGGACTTGGGGTATTTTACAGCTTTCCAAATGGTATATCCATTTGAAAGCGCAGGCTATTCAACTAAAGTAGGAGACATCTCCATGCCCGTAAGAACCAAATATGGTTATCATTTGGTGAAAGTAGTTGATCGTCGTCCAGCACGCGGTGAGATCCGTGTTGCTCACATCATGATTCGTGATAAGGCGGATGACAAAGACTACAGCAAAAACAAAATCAACGAAGTATACACCAAGTTGAAAAGCAATGAAAAAACCTTTGAGGAGTTGGCCGCTGCATACAGCGAAGATGGATCTTCTGCAAAGAAAGGTGGAGAATTGCCTTGGTTCGGTACCAACAAAATGGTAACAGAATTTGAAGATGCCTCTTTTGGTCTAAAAAACAATGGTGATATCACTGAGCCATTTGCTACATCATACGGTTGGCATATTGTAAAAAGATTGGAGTACAAACCATTGGCCCCATTGGCGCAAATGGAAAAGGAGATTAAATCCAAGGTTCAAAAAGACTCTCGCGCTGACAAGACCAAAAACTCGTTCTTGAATAAATTAAAGAAGGAATACAACTACACAGAGAACAACACCACTTTTGAAAATCTTATTGCCGTTGCGGATACCAACGTTTTCAAAAACACTTGGAAAGTCAAAAAGAAATTAATGAAGGCTACCGTTTGCACGGTTGCAGGTGAGACATTTAAAGGATCAGATTTTGTGGATTACATCAACAAAAAAAGACCCACCAAAAGCAAAGTTTCTCCACACGACTTTATTGCCAATGAGTTGAAGAATTATTGCAACGATAAAGTCATGCAATTCGAAGATCGTCAATTGGAAACCAAATACCCCGCATTTAAAATGTTGATGAACGAATACCGCGATGGCATTTTATTGTTTGAATTGACCGATCAAAAAGTTTGGACCAAGGCGGTGAAGGACACGGCAGGATTGCGTGTTTATCACGAAGCCAACAAAGAAAAATACATGTGGCCTGACCGTGCACAAATTGCAGTATTCACTTGTGAAAATGCCAAATACGCCAAGCAGGTTCGTGAAATGATTGCATCTGGTGACTACCCTATCGAAGCAATGGAATCAGAAATCAATGCCGATGGCGGCATTCATGTTAAATACGATACGGGGACATATTCAGAACAAGATCGTCCACTATTGCAACAATTTGATTGGAAGGCAACGGGTAAAATCAATGCCAAAGACTTGGACATCAATGGTCAATTTGGTGTTGTTTATGTCATCAATTATTTGCCTACTGGACCTAAGAAATTGTCTGAAGCCCGTGGTGTTATCACAAGTGATTATCAAAACTATTTGGAAGAGCAATGGATCAAGCAATTGCGCGCCGATAAAGCGGGTAAAATCCAAATCAACAAAGACGTTCTTTACACCATTCATTAATGAAGAACCCTGTCCTTGCCGCGATAGCCATTCCTTTCATTTTGCTCTCCTGCTCGCAGAAAGACAACAATGACACAATTGCGAAGGTGGGTGATCATGAATTGAGCAAATCCACTTTGCTTCAATCCCTACCTGCAGGATTAAAGGGCAAGGATAGTTTGGACTGGTGCAATCAATGGATAGCACAATGGGCATTGGAGCAATTGTTATTGGAAGATGCTGAAAAAATAGAGGAACCCGCGGACTTTCAGCAAAAGGTTAATCAATATGAAAATCAATTGCGAATTCAGGCTTTAAAAGAAAAAATTGTATCAGAGCAATTTGATCCACAAAGCGTGAAAGTGAAAATTGAAGATGCCGATACATCACATGCGATTTCGGCTAAGGAATCGGCGATTGAAATGAAAAAAATGGAGATCTGGCAAAATTATCAATCGCAGTTGATCAATCAAGCCATACAATCAGGGAAATGGAAAAAATAAAAACAAAATACCGCAACCTTTGGATGCTATGCCTTGCATTGGTGCTTTCACTATCCGCATTGGCGCAACCTCAACAAACCGTTGAGAAAATAATTGCCACTGTTGGTGATGAAATTATTCTGCTCTCAGATTTGGAGAACTCCTTGAATGAGACGTACAAAGGCAAAACCATTTCACAAGAACAACGTTGCGCAGCATTTGAAACACTACTCTATCAAAAACTTTTGCTCCACCATGCTCGAGTGGATAGTGTTGAAGTTACCGAATCCGACGTCAATGCTCAGGTAGAAAGAAGAATTGAATATTTTGTACAGATGCTTGGCTCTGAAGAAGCCTTTGAACAGTACTATGGCAAAAGTATTTCCTTATTGAAAGAAGATTTCTTTGATATGGTAATGGAACAAATGCTCGTAGAACGTGAGCAACAAGAAGTTACAAAAGGAGTTGTTACTACCCCAGCGGATGTTTTGAAGTATTTCAAGGATCAACCCAAAGATTCCATTCCTTTGATTCCTGAACAAATTGCATTTTCTAAAATTGAATTCTCACCCAAAATCAAAGAAAGAGAAATCAATAGAGTGATTCACTTTTTGGATTCTTTGCGAGCGGATATCGCTGCCGGGCGTTCATCCATGACTTTGCAAGCTGCCAAATGGAGTGAAGATCCTGGATCACGTTACAAAGGTGGATGCTATCCATTACAAAGAAGAGGAACCTTCGTTCCCGAATATGAAGCCGCTGTATACAATACCGATGAGGGGAAATTTACTCCGGTTTTCAAAAGTGATTTCGGCTATCATTTTGTAAAAGTCGTGGAGAAAAGAGGCGACTTTTATGAAAGCTGTCACATCTTGATGACGCCCAAAGTATTGGACAAAGATTTGGATGTAGCCCATGCACTTGCGGATTCAGTGCATGCCAACATCGTTCAAAATAAAATGGATTTCAAAGCAGCCGCTCGTCAATATTCAACTGATGAAGACTCTAAAAACCAAGAAGGTCAAGTATTGAGTCCAAGTACTGGTGGACTCCGCCATGAAATTGGAAGCATTCAACCAGAAATCAATTTACTATTGAGTCAATTGCAGCCCGGCCAAATGACATCGCCTGTTTTAAATACAACAGAAGATGGGGCAAAGAGTTATGTGATTTATCGCTTGGATGAAAGAATCAATGCCCATAGAGCCAACATGGATTTGGATTATGAAATATTCCAAAATGCAGCCTCTACAGCTGCAAAGAGCAAAGCCACTGATCAATGGGTTAAATCCAAATTGAGTAGAACTTATGTCCAAATCGATGAGTCTTTAAAAGGAAATTGCTCATTTGAATTTGGATGGATTGAAAAAAAATAAGCCATGACTGAAGTAGAAAAATTAGAAAAATTAAAGTCGCAATACGCTGCGCTTCAAAAAGAAGTTGGAAAAGCCATTGTGGGTCAAGATGAAGTGGTAAAATATGTTTTGATTTCCATCTTCAGCAATGGTCACTGTCTTTTGGTAGGTGTTCCAGGTTTGGCAAAAACACTTTTGGTCAATTCCATCGCTCAATCTTTGGGATTGGATTTTAAGCGAATTCAGTTCACACCAGACTTAATGCCCAGTGACATCATTGGAGCCGAAATATTGGATGAGCAGCGTCAATTCAAGTTTATTCAAGGTCCAATATTTTCCAATATTGTGCTAGCCGATGAGATCAACAGAACGCCGCCCAAAACGCAATCCGCATTGTTAGAAGCGATGCAAGAGCGCAAGGTAACAGCGTCTGGAAAATCCATGACCCTACCCTCTCCATTTTTTGTTTTGGCAACGCAAAACCCCATTGAACAAGAAGGTACCTATCCTCTACCAGAGGCGCAATTGGATCGCTTTATGTTCAATATTTGGGTGAACTACCCGAGTATACAAGAAGAAATAGACATCGTTAAAGCAACTACCGACAATAGAAAAGTATCCATTCAAGCGGTAATTACCCAAGAAGAAATACTCTCCTATCAACAAGTCATTCGTCAAATGCCAGTTGCCGACAATGTCGTTGAATATGCAGTCAAATTGGTGAATAAAACCCGTCCTGAAGGGGAGTTGGCTCCTGATTGGGTGAAAAAGAATATCTCTTGGGGGGCAGGGCCTCGTGCATCTCAACATCTCATTGTTGGTGCAAAATGCCATGCTGCATTGAACGGAAAGTTCTCACCGGACATTGATGATGTTAGAGCTGTTGCACTCCCCATTTTGCGCCACCGTGTGGTAAGAAACTACAAGGCAGAAGCTGAAGGCTTAACCATCGAAAAAATTGTTGCTCAATTGCTGTGATATGAAAAAAAGTTGGATCCCTGTCACAGCAGATTGTGACTTCCCCATTCAAAATATTCCTTT
>CANHIV010000138.1 GCA_947460525.1 Flavobacteriales bacterium | reverse complement strand
CAGATAATTTAGAAGTACCCTCAACTATGAGGAACAGACCGACAAGGTATTGTATTGTTTTTTTCATTTCAGCAAAGATGATTCAATGATTGGACGATGAAATGATGCATCTCCCTTAATTGGAACTGAAATAAATCAGGTTGGTGTGAAAGACATTGGCTAACGCCATTTTCTTTTTGAACATAGATGCACAGGATTTTTCAGCCACTCACTTCGTTCGGGTTGAATGGACCTAAAAGGGTGGCTTTACTAGAAAAAGACAGATCACAAAAAAAAGCTTTCCATTCCCATTCTCATTCTCATTCTTAAAGAAAAGCGCATACAATCAAAAGAGCGAGAAACACAATGAGACAGAGGTAAAAAAAAAGCGTCTTTACATGGGTAAAAACGCTTTTCTTTTTAGTAGCGGGGACAGGACTCGAACCTGTGGCCTTTGGGTTATGAGCCCAACGAGCTACCAACTGCTCCACCCCGCAATGTTGTGGGTGCAAATATAGGCATACTCTTTCTATTTCAACGAAAAAAAATGAATTCTTTTTTTTCATCCTCCTATCTTTGCGCAACGTATGGAAAAGACTGAAGAGATTGGTCGTAGAAGGACCTTCGCCATTATATCTCACCCGGATGCCGGTAAGACCACTTTAACTGAAAAACTTTTGTTGTTCGGTGGTGCTATTCAAACTGCTGGCGCTGTAAAAAGCAACAAGATTACCAAAACCGCCGCATCTGACTTCATGGAAATTGAGCGCCAAAGAGGTATCTCGGTTGCTACTTCGGTGATGGTATTTGAATACAACGGCATGCAAATCAATCTGCTGGACACCCCCGGTCACAAAGACTTTGCTGAAGATACCTACCGTACTTTGACTGCTGTGGATAGCGTAATCTTGGTAATCGACAGCGTTAAAGGTGTTGAGTCACAGACTGAAAGATTGATGCAAGTCTGCAGAATGAGAAATACGCCCGTTATCGTATTCATCAATAAAATGGACTTGGAAGGCCAAGATCCTTTTGACTTATTGGATGAGGTAGAAAAGAAATTGGACATCAAGGTCCAGCCGCTTTCATGGCCCATCTCCAAAGGATATTCGTTCAAAGGGGTTTACAAATTGTATGACAAGGCTTTGAACTTATTTGAATCTTTGAAAACCAAAATCAATGATGAGGTAATTCAGGTGGCGGATTTAAATGATCCTTTGGTGGACAAATTCTGCGGAGAATATGCTACACAACTCAGAGAAGATGTTGATTTGATAGATTCTGTCTACGACACCTTTGACACTGAGAAATATTTGAAAGGTGAGCTGGCTCCCGTTTTCTTTGGTTCGGCAATGAACAATTTTGGGGTGCAAGAGCTGTTGGAAAAGTTCATAGAAATTGCCCCCTACCCCAAAGGTCGCGAATCAGACACCCGCATGGTTTTACCAGAAGACAAAAACTTTAGCGGGTTTGTATTTAAAATTCACGCCAACATCGACCCTCGTCACAGAGACCGAATTGCCTTCTTGCGCGTGGTTTCTGGAGTATTTGAAAGAAATAAATTTTACAAGCATACCCGCTTGCAAAAAGAATTCAAGTACCCCAATCCTGTTACATTCATGGCCTCCGCCAAAAGCACTGTTGAAGAAGCTTATCCTGGCGATGTGATTGGATTGTATGATACCGGAAACTTTAAAATTGGTGATACCTTAACGGAAGGTGAGAACATGCAGTATCGTGGTATTCCCAGCTTCTCTCCTGAAATCTTTAAAGAACTGATTAATAAAGACCCCATGAAATCCAAGCAATTGGACAAGGGCATTCGTCAATTAACTGAAGAAGGTGTCGCTCAGTTGTTCTTACAAGAACCGGGTTCAAGAAAAGTTGTAGGTACAGTTGGAGAGCTTCAGTTTGAAGTAATCAAGTATCGATTGGAGCATGAATATGGTGCCAAGTGTGATTTTGAAACCAAATCATTTTTCAAGGCTTGCTGGATCACCACCACCGACGAAAGTAAATTGGGCGAATTCAAACGCATCAAAGGAAACAACATGGTAGTTGACAAAGAAGGTCATGATGTTTACCTCGCTCCCAGTAAATTCATTTTGGACATGGAGCAAGCCAATTACCCTGAATTAACTTTCCATTTCACCTCTGAATTTAAAACCAAAGCATAATGAGTTATCCCATCATTGATTTACGCTCAGACACTTTCACATTGCCCTCCTTGGAAATGCGCCAAGCCATGGCCTACGCTCCTGTTGGCGACGATGTGTTTGGTGAAGATCCAACTGTCAATGAATTGGAAAAATATTGTGCTGAATTATTTGGCACCGAGGCTGCACTTTACTGCACGTCCGGTACCCAATCCAATCAAATTGCCATTAATGTTCATACCCATCCTGGGGATGAGGTGATTTGCGCTGATTTGGCGCACATCTATATTTATGAAGGCGGCGGCATTGCATTAAATTCAGGATGTAGTGTACGATTGCTATCTGGAGATTTAGGTCGATTCACGGCGCAAGATGTGTTGAACAACATCAACAATAAAAACGATATTCACTTACCGCTTACGCGATTGGTCTGTATAGAAGACACTGTCAACAAAGGCGGAGGTGCCATTTGGGATTTTGAAGAGATAAAAAAGATCAGAAAGGTCTGTGATGAAAACAACCTCATCCTCCATTGCGATGGTGCGAGATTGTTTAATGCATTGATAGAAACCGGAATTTCACCTGCAGAATATGCGTCACAATTTGATTCCATCAGTATTTGCTTGAGCAAAGGTTTGGGCGCTCCTGTCGGCTCCATTTTGGTTGGATCGAAAGCCTTTATAGCCAAATCCAAAAGACGAAGAAAAAGCATGGGTGGAGGAATGCGCCAAGCAGGTATCATCGCTGCCGGTGCGTTATTCGCTTTGAAAAACAATGTAACCCGAATGGCCATTGATCATCAAAATGCGAAAGAAATCAGTGCGATATTGAAGCAACATCCCCTGATTCAATCCATTTTTCCTACAACCACCAATATTGTTATTGCGCAAACCAAAAAACAAGATGGTGCCTTGGAGATGGTGGAATGGTTAAAGGAGCGAGGAATAATGTGCTTTCCTTTTGGCCCAGACAAGATAAGATTTGTTTTTCATCTGGACATCAATGATGAAAAAATGAATCAGCTTAAGAGCGTCTTACTACCATAACAGGAACTTCGAGCAGCGTTTGCATGGCTTCTGCAGCCTCTTCCATAAATTCATCCTCTTCCACAAACTTTATTAAAAAAAAATCCCCCTTATTGAGGGGGATTTTATTGACTTAAATCAGAAACCTTTAAGCAATGGTGTCACTTTCTTTTTTCGCGATAAGATCGACATACTCTTTGTTAGATCCAACAATCATCTTCTGGAATCTTCTTACACCAGTACCTGCTGGAATGTGATGACCCACGATAACGTTTTCTTTCAATCCAATCAAGTAATCTGTCTTTCCTTGAACCGCTGCTTCATTCAATACTTTGGTAGTTTCTTGGAATGATGCTGCTGAAATCCATGATTCAGTTTGCAATGATGCACGGGTAATTCCTTGCAACATCGGACGAGCTGTAGCAGTTACTGCTGGACGAGCCTCGATTTCCTTGTTGTCATTTCTCTTCAAGTTGGAATTCTCATCACGCATTTGACGAACACTAATGATCTGTCCTGGCATGTAACGATCGCTCTCTCCTTGATCCAAAATAACTACTTTATCGAATAACAAGTCATTCTCTTCCAAAAACTCAGCTTTGTCAACTGAAGTTCCTTCCAAGAAGCGTGTATCTCCTGCATCTGTGATTTCAACCTTGCGCATCATTTGGCGAACAATCACCTCAAAATGCTTGTCATTGATTTTCACACCTTGCAAACGATAAACCTCTTGAATCTCATTTACCAAGTACTCTTGTACAGCAGTTGGTCCTTGGATATCCAAAATGTCTCCTGGAGAAATAGCTCCATCAGACAATGGCATACCTGCACGAACGAAATCCTCAGACTGAACCAAAATATGCTTGGACAATGGGATCAAATACTTGCGCTCTTCACCTGTTCTTGATTTCACAGAAATCTCACGGTTACCACGCTTAATTTTTCCATATTCCACAATTCCGTCAATCTCAGATACAACTGCAGGATTGGATGGATTGCGTGCTTCGAACAACTCGGTTACACGTGGAAGACCACCCGTGATGTCACCACCACGACCTGCCATTCTTGGGATCTTAGCCAATATGGTACCTTTTGTCAATTTCTGACCGTTCTCTACGTTCAAGTGGGCGCCTACTGGCAAAGAATAAACCTTAACCACCTCTTTGTTTCTAACAATCTCGATGCTTGGGTTCTTCTTCTTATCCTTGGTTTCAATGATAATCTTTTCAGAGAATCCCGTTTGCTCATCGACTTCTGTTTTGAAAGTAATTCCTTCCTCAACAGCGTCAAATGTTACAACCCCATCTTCTTCAGTTACGATAACACTGTTGAATGGATCGAACTCACAAAGTACATCTCCCTTCTT
>CANHIV010000137.1 GCA_947460525.1 Flavobacteriales bacterium | reverse complement strand
TATGCTTACAATACCTTGCTTCAGAAATATGGCATGTTGGCGATTGGCACCGATTTCCCTGTTGAATTGACCGATCCATTCTTAACCATTCAAGCCGCCGTAGAGAGAAAGAATGGAGACAATTTTCCCGCTGGAGGATTTTACACCAATGAAGCCATTACCCTGGAAGAGTGCATGAAAGGAATGACCATCTGGGCAGCATTTGCCTCCTTTCAAGAAAACCGCACAGGTTCATTAGAAAAAGGTAAAGAAGCCACTTTTGTGATTTTTGAGCGCACCGTTCGGGCGGGCGAGACCTACGAACCAAACTTTGCTAGTCAGGTCTTTATTCGAGGAAAAAAAGTGTACAGCACAGATTATTAATCGCTTACAACAATATGACTGGCAATAAAGTTTAATTTTCAAAATTGAACAAATGGGCATGCTTCGACTACTTTTTCTCTTATTCCTTCCACTTATCGGTCTGTGCCAAGTTGCACCCTTGTCGACAAAATCAGGTAGAATTATCGATGCTCAAGGACATGATTTCATTATTAAAGGTGTCAATTGGTGGGGAGCGAATGGCAGTCAGTATCCTTATAGTCCCGACCATAGCAAAGGAATCGATACCCATGCGATGCCTTTTGGCTTGCACATGCAAGAGATGGATTCCATCATCCTTGCGATTAAAACCGCTGGATTTAATGCAGTACGTTTGCCCTTCTCGAATGAACTTTTACACGACAATACTCCCGCTCAGCCGGATTGGATAGGACCGAACAACACATTAATAGGTCTTACGCCATTGGACGTGCTGGACACCGTCATTCAGAAACTTACCGATCAAGGTATTTTTGTGATTTTAAACAACCATTCAACCACCACCCATTGGTGTTGCAACTACGATTTTAACGGCTTGTGGTATGGGAAAAATCCGTACTATACTCAAACTCCAGAGCAGTGGATAGCCGATTGGAAAATGATGGCGGGGCGCTATCTCAATAATTCAAAAGTTGTTGGAATGGATTTACGCAATGAGGTTCGACCCCTACGCATGCAGCACATCTCCTTGCCTAAAAACCCAAATTGGGGAAGAAAAAACAAGCGCGACTGGCACAAATATGCCACCCTGGCGGGAAATGCTATTCACGAAGTCAATCCGAATGTATTGATAATTGTCGAAGGAATTAACGCCCAAGTTCGGTTTTTGAGTCAGCTGAAATTTCCACACTTAACACCGGTGCATAATCGGCCTGTTGTGTTGAAAGTGCACCACAAACTCGTGTATGAAGTGCACAATTATTCATTCAGTTGGAGCAAGGCCAACTTATTGTTCCCTAGAAAGCAAGTGAAATACACTGATTTGACTAGTGATGAGCGCAGAGAACATTATGAGCGGCTTTGGGGCTTTGTTGCAGATTCGACATTTGACCATTCGGCGCCTGTCATTCTTGGTGAGTTTGGATGCAGCAGCGACGGTTCAGATGTTGCGCCCTGGTTGAAGGATTTGAGTGAGTATGTCCAGATGAAGCGATTCGGTTTTTGCTGGTGGACCTTAGAAGAAGAGCTTTTGAATACCGGAAGTTATGGCATCATGGACACGGAAATGAGTCAGGTGAATGTGCAAAATGATTGGCGCTGGGAGTATCTCTCGCCATTGATGAAAATGAAGTAAGAATTAGAAAAATGATTTTCAGGAATAATGGACGAAAAAACACTGCGCAAATTTACTTCTACACCTTAGAACGAAGGACAAGAAACCAATTTGAATTGTTGAATTTTCGGCTTACACGTTAAGTTGATTCCCAACGATATTTCATGAGAACCACGAGTGACGCCATTGTTCAATTTTGATACGGTCACGTCGTAGCTATACCCCAATTTAAATCGGCCAGTATTGATTCCCATCGTGATAATGAATGCATCTCTATTTCGGTACCAAACACCCATGGTGAAAGCGCTGTATTTAAAGTATGTTCCAATACTTAATTCTTGAAAACCATTTTGGTATTGGTAGATGATATTGGGCATGATTGAAGTACCGTTGGAGTACTTTGATTTTCTGCCCAGTTGAATCTCAGCTCCCATGTGCCCTGTTACGCGCATTGGAAGATTCGACTCGCCCACAATCATGGATTCATTTGGCGTATTGGCATGGTGTAATGCTCCACCCGCGAAGAAACTTTTATTAAACAAAACAAATCCAGCTGAAGCATCAAAAAATCCTCTAGAACCACCTCTAGGCACATCACCAGTGGAATAAATAAACCCACGGCGAGGATCAATCATATCTCCAAAAGTCAACTTATCCCAATCGAGTGATTTCTGGTACCATGCCGCACGTGCGCCGAACTGTAATTTCCATTTGCGATTGATTTGGGCATGATATGAATAAATCAACCCCAACATAGATGTCTTGATCGTCCCAGCCCCTTGTTGATCATTGGTGGCAAGAACACCAATTCCACCTGAAATATTGCTGAAATAGCTATCCCAAGAAACGCTAGTTGTCACATAATTCCCTGATAAATTGGGCCATTCGTTGCGGTAATTCGAAGCAAAGCGAGAACATCCATAAGATCCAGCCAATGCTGGATTCAAATACAAAGGGTTGGCATAGAATTGCGTAAACGTTGGATCTTGTCCAAAAGAAGCAGTTGAAACCAAAAGTGCGGTGATGATGAGTAGTTTTTTCATAGCTTATAGGTTTAGGAGACGTTGCCCCATGCGACTTGGTTTAGTTAGGATACGAATCGTCAATTGGTGTGATAAAAATTGTTTTCCGAAGACTTCCGAATGCGTCAAATCCGCATTGTAAGCCAACATGAAACGGTTGAATTTGATGCCTAGGGACACCGCAGGATCGAGTTGTGAAGAAATTGCTCCACCTACTGTAATCCAATGGTAACGAAGATTTACACCCAACCAGGCCTCTTTCAATGTTTCATATTGCTGATACACGAGGTAAGGCGAAGCGCCAAAGTTCTCTCTCCGTGTCTCGTAATCCGTTCCAATTGTCGCAATGAAATGCTGGCCAGAGCGACGAATATCTGACAGATTACTTGAGTAAATGTTGTCGGCATGTTTCAATAAATTGTCTCCTTGAACGCTAGCATAAAACCAACGGGTATTTACAGAAAGTCCTAGTCCAAGGTCACGGTACCACAAGGAACGACCAATAGGCATTTGTCCGACAGCGTAAAACTGATGTGGATTTAAACGCTCCATTTCAACCATAGATCCCGATTGTATTTTTGTTGGATCAATATTCTTGTTCCCCATCGTGAAGCGGAATGAAGGTTCTACAATGACATTTCTGCTCACAGAAAACTTTGGTGAATAGGTAAAGGATGAGTGTATGTTTTGAATTCCACCGTCCGCATATTGCGAATGGCTAAGCACAAGCCCGAGCCCACCGCGCATTGCGTAAGAATAGCCATCCACTGAAACGCTATTCATCAGCTGCTGATTTGATTGTCCAACCCACTGCAATCGCGACATCGTTTGAACGCGCGTTGCCAACAAAGTGCCCACAGCACCAAAATTGACCTCTGTAGGCTGCATTCCTGGTAAATGATAATGTGGATCTTTCAAGTTCTTCAAGGCTACTGGATTGTCTAGCATACGGCTTACTGCCCTACCCACTTGTCTCAATTTTGACGAAAATGTCTCTTTGTAGACACTGTGAGCTTGGATTGCCCTCGGTGTTGTTGATGTAGATGTTTTTACCTCTTGTTCAGCAACTGTCTCGTTCATCGTTACATCCTGAATTACGTTTTCAGTAACCTGAGATTTTTCTACCATTGAAACTACTTCAGTATTCTTTTCCGTTGATAAGGGCTTTTCTTCCTCTTGATTCATCAGAACCGTCACAGTCGATTGCTCAATTGGTTGCAGTGACGAACTCAGGAGCGTTGATTTTTCAATCGTCAAATCGTTAGGCGATTCGATTGTGTGTATTTTTTCACTTGATACTTTCTCAACACTAGACTTATCCGTTGACTCAACACCAACGTGATTTTGGGATCCTTGAGGAATAAACTCCTGAACGGTAAACATAGCTGATTCAGCCATTGTTTCTGTAAGCTTAACATCTTGCGCCACAGCCGTCTGAACATCGACTTTATCTGTTGTTTTCGGAGACTCTGTTTGAGAAGTATAAACTGAAGTTGATTGCTCGTCTGCTGATGGCCAATACATTACTGTGCCTAGAGCAATGATTCCCGCGATGGATGCCATTCCCATGGACATGAAAAGTCCAACTGGTCGACGGCGAGTCAATTTGTCGGCATGCGGATAAACAGGCTGTTCATTGTCTACTTTTGATAATTCCCATAAATCGCGTTCTACATCCAATTCGGGATGCCGGATGAGGAATACCTCCAATTGTGCCACTTGCTCCTCACTGAGGTTTCCCTCCATGAGCTCAAAAAGCCAACGGTCGATGTTTGAAAATGATGGATTGCTCATACGAGTTGTGTCAAACCTTTTAACTGCTTTTTAATTTTATTCCTCGCTCTAAACAAATAGACCTTCACTTGGGAAGGTGAAAGTTCAAGG
>CANHIV010000136.1 GCA_947460525.1 Flavobacteriales bacterium | reverse complement strand
CCAAAGGTTCCTTCTAAAAATCCAAAAGAGAACAACCCGATAATCAATCCCAATTTCTCTGTTACATCATAAAAACTAAAAAACGATGCCGTATCATCCGTAACAGGTAAAAACTTGGAATAGGTGCTTCGCGCCAAACTTTGCGTGCCGCCCATGATAAATCCTATGACACCCGCAGCGATATAAAATGTAACCACTTCTGTGACTCCATAAAAAGCATATACACATACGCCCACCCAAACCAGCAAAGCAATCATCAACATCCTAATATTGCCCAATTTCTTGGAACCCCAAGAAAATAAAATCGCACCAGGTATCGCTATCAACTGAACCAAAACAATAGCAATGATCAATTGCGATGAATCCAAATTGATCTCCTTCTCACCAAAGAAAGCCGCCATTTGCATGATGGTTTGAATCCCCATAGAAAAGACGAAGAAGGCCACCAAGTATCTTTTCAGAGAGGGCGAATCCGACATCTGTTTCCATACGTTTTGCAACTCTTGAAATCCCTTTTTCCAACTTGTGTTGGAATCATTAATATGAATCACCTCTTCCTTCAAATGATAAAAAGTAATCTGTGCAAATCCAGCCCACCAAACGCCCACACTCACAAAACTCCAACGTGCGCTCATTCCAAATCCTTTGATGGCAATTAAGTTCATAATCAATAAACTCACACTCCCGATATAGCCCATAGAATAAGCACGCGCACTGACCTTGTCCTGCTCGTCCTTGTTGGCTATTTGTGGCAAGAAAGAATTGGCAAAGGCATATGAACACCAAAAACCGATGCATGCCAACATGATGCTTAAGAACGATATCTCCAAATGGGCAGGATCAAAGAAATACAATGAAGCGCAAGAAGCTGCACCGATGTAACAGAAAACTTGTAGAAATCGCTTGCGCAAATGATAATAGTCGGCTATTCCCGATAACAATGGTACCAAAACGCTCACAACAGCCAAGGAAAAGGCGAGCGCATAAGAGAGCGCCTCGGTATTCTTTAACGTAAAACCAAACAAGTGCACCCGGTCATCGATGATGTCTCCTTGTTCATTTCTAATAGACGTAACCGCTCCATAAAAAATGGGAAAAATTGCGGAACTGATGACCAAGTTGTAGGTGGAATTGGCCCAATCATACATGCCCCAGGCATTTTGAATTTTCTTACGTGGATTCATAGCGGAAATGTAATCAATTCAACCTTGTCTGGCTTACTTTTGTCCAAAGAATTTTATCATGACAACGTCATACGACATCATCATTGTTGGAGGAGGAATTGTTGGAGCCGCGACATTTTACAAAATGCAACGTCGATTTCCTCATCTCGAAATCCTTCTAATCGAAAAAGAAAATCGCTTGGCCGATCATCAAACCGGCCACAACAGTGGTGTAATCCATAGTGGTATATACTACAAACCAGGATCTTTGAAAGCCGTCAATTGCGTCAATGGACGACGTGAGTTGGTGGAGTTTGCCAAGCAATACAATATCCCACATGACATTTGTGGGAAATTAATTGTCGCTGCAGATGAGTCTGAGTTGGGCTTCCTGGAAAAGATCTACCAAAGTGGCGTAGCCAATGGTATTGAAGGTATGCAGAGAATGAACCCCAATCAAATTCGCGAAATTGAACCTCATGTAAAAGGCATCGATGCTGTGCATGTGGGATGCACCGGCATCATCGATTTCAGAAGAGCTACGGAAGTGATGTGTGAATTGGGCGTTGCTGCTCAAAACAAAAGCAAAGTCAATCTAGGAGAAGAGGTCTTGGGATTTGAAAGAGATGGAGAATGGACCCAAGTCAAGACCAACAAAGCCTCCTATAAAGCTCGCTACTTGATTGTCTGTGGAGGATTGCAAGCCGATAGACTTGCGAAAAAAGACGGCATTGATTTGAAAGAAAAAGTAGTTGGTTTCCGCGGTGATTATTATGAGTTGGCAGAACACGCCAAGCACAAAGTCAAGCACTTGATTTATCCTGTTCCCAATCCAGAATTCCCTTTCTTAGGTGTTCACTTTACGCGAATGACGGACGGATCCATTGAATGTGGTCCCAATGCTGTTTTCACTTTCAAAAGAGAGGGATATGGCAAGACAGATTTCAGTTTAAGAGATACACTCGATGCCTTGAGTTACATTGGGACATGGCGATTGTTCATGGGAAATATGAAATACGGATTGGACGAATACCGCCGTGCATTTTCCAAAAAACTATTCCTAAAAACTTTACAGCGTTTGATTCCCGATTTAACGATGGATGATATCGTTCCTGGTCGCGCTGGGGTAAGAGCTCTTCTGCTTCGCGAAGATGGCGATACCCGTGATGATTTCCGCATCGAATACACAGACCACAGCATTCACGTATTAAACGCCCCATCACCCGCTGCAACCGCATCTTTGGCAATTGGCGATAACGTGGTAGAAATGGCAGTCAAACATTTTGGATTGATTTAAAAAACAACAATATGAACTTAGCAGATCAAATTAATGAGGATATCAAAACCGCTATGAAGAGCGGCGACAAGGAAAAATTAATGGCCTTGCGTGATATCAAGTCGAAAATATTATTGGAAGCCACCAAAGACGGATCATCTGAAGTAACAGATGACAAAGTGATGGCCATCCTTACCAAATTAAATAAACAACGCATGGAGAGCATTGATATTTTCAAAGCCCAAGGACGCGAGGATTTGGTGGAAGAAGAACAAAAACAAGCCGTTGTTATTCAAGCGTATTTGCCTCAACCCATGAGCACAGAAGAGCTAGAAAAAGCCATTCGTGAAATCATTGTTCAAGTGGGCGCAAGCAGTCCAAGTGACATGGGAAAGGTCATGGGCGTAGCATCCAAATCATTAAGTGGGAAAGCGGATGGCAAGGCCATCAGTGAGATGGTAAAATCTTGTTTGGCGTCATAAGTCATGGACATTATTGGAAGAAGAGAAATGATACACCTCCCTGAATGGGGAGGTTTTTTTATTCCTGCAAAAATTGATACAGGCGCATTTAGAACTGCTGTTCATTGTGATAGTTACTCTGAAAAAATCATCGATGGGCAAACTTGTCTCGAGGTGCATTTCACCTGGGAAGAAAAAAGCAATCCTATCGTTGTAACATTCAGCAAATTCAAAAAAAGAGTCATTAAAAATTCCTTTGGACAAACCGAAGAAAGATACTGCGTAAGAACCGCCATTAAAATTGGTCAACGAACGATACAAAGCGATGTAACGCTAACCAATCGTTCTGGAATGAAGTATCCCGTGTTGTTAGGAAGAAAAACCATTGGAAAAAAATTCTTGGTAGACGTGAGTCACATCAATTTGAACACCTTCAACTGATTTAAAAAATCAACCGAACCATTGTGGTGGCACCCGTTAAAATTACCATCCACAACACCCATTTCCTAAAGACCTCCTGTTCTATTCGATTCAGAATCCATTTGCCTGCATAATTGCCTACAACGGAAACAAGCAAAAGAATGGCAAGCAGCGCAGTTGCTGTCCAATTGATATAGCCTGCTGCTATATAAACCACACTCCTACTCAAATCCACAGCCAAGTCAATCCAAGCAGACGTAGCGATAAAAGATGCCACCCCCAGCTGATATCGGGATAAAACCAACCCTCTAATAGCACCACCAGTGCCAAGCGCACCGGACAATAATCCCGCTAAGGCACCTCCGGCAACGGCCACATAGGGTTGAACAGGAACAGGCTTCGGACGATAAAAAAGAAATACAAATCCCAATACAAAAATCATCGCCCCCATAACAAGCTCAAGAATTTGTCCTGAGAAATATGCACTGAAATACGAACCGATTAGCACTGTGATTACCGATGGAATTCCAATCCACAATACCGTTTTGTAGTCTATTCCTTTTCTGAACATACCAATTTTGGTCAGGTTACTGGAAACATGAAAAACACCCGTTATGCCCAAAACGGTTTGAAAATCGAAAAAGAAACTGGCAATAGGTATAAAGAACAACGAAGAACCAAAACCTCCCAAAGTGCCAAGGATCTCAGCAAGGAGTGCCAATGAAAAAAAAACGATACCCTCTTCAACAGAAAGTGAAGTGAGCAAATCAAACATTCTTCTCGATATACTTGATAATGGTGGTAGCGATATCCTTTCCAGTAGCCTGCTCGATACCTTCTAAGCCTGGTGAGGAATTCACCTCGATAATCAAAGGACCTCGATCACTTCGCAACATGTCGACTCCTGCGATACCCAACTTCATGGCATTGGCAGCCTTGATGGCGGTAATTTCTTCCTCCGGTGTTAACTCAATAATTTGAGCCGTCCCACCGCGATGCAAATTGCTTCTAAACTCTCCTTCTTTGGCTGTTCGCATCATTGCACCCACCACTTGACCATCCACTACAAATGCACGGATATCAGCCCCTTTGGCCTCCTTAATGAACTCTTGAACAATAACCCGAGCTTTTAATCCATTGAAAGCTTCAATGACAGAAACGGCCGCCTTCTCGTTGTCTGCCAATACAACTCCCAATCCTTGCGTTCCTTCCAATAGTTTTAT
>CANHIV010000135.1 GCA_947460525.1 Flavobacteriales bacterium | reverse complement strand
TGCCCATGTACATGTCGCAAAGACCGAAGGTAATGCCACTGGGGATGGTCATGCATTCAATTTGTGAAGTATCCACGGGACATTCTCCATCTGTCCATGAGGTTACACCTCCAAAATTGATGGCCTCACAATCATTGCCATAGGTATTGCCATCACATCCACAAACCGGCATCCAAATCATTGGGCAAATGGCGGTGGGATTGATTAAAGTAGGATCGATGCATTGTGCATTTCCCATAGAAGGGAAAAAGAAGATGCCTAAGAATAGGAGGTAGATGGCTTTTTTCATGATGTAGGGTATGTGTTGTTTAGACGTCTTAAAATTAAGAAAAGTTGCTCAACAAAAAGAAAGGTCTCCACCAGGGAGACCTTTTACTAACATTAATCTTCGTCTTCTTCGTCGTCAGCATCATTGTTTTCATCGCTGTCGTCGTCGTCATCATCATCATCGTCAGATCCAGAATCATCACCTTTGAAAGAATCAAAAGATGAATCAACACTAACGCCCTCGTTCTCATCTTCATTGTCAACCTGCATATTTTTATCAATCTTGAAGAGATAGATCGTGTCTTCCGTTCTAATTTCCAAAGCTTTGATAAATTCCCCTTTGGGCGTTGTAAATGAAATCAAGTTGTCATTTTCAAATCCATTGGGAAAATGCTCCGCAATAAGGTCTGCATGCTCTTGCGAAATGGTCTTGTAGTCTTTAATAATTCTTTTCATAAAACCTATCTAACAATATTATTGATTCAATAACCAAGCAAAGATTAATGGAGCAACGATGGTGGCATCACTTTCAATGATGAACTTGGGTGTTGTAATGTCCAACTTGCCCCAAGTGATTTTCTCATTGGGCACAGCACCGCTGTATGATCCATAAGAAGTAGTGCTGTCAGAAATTTGACAGAAGTATGACCAGAAAGGAATGTCATGCATTTCCATGTCTTGGTACAACATAGGAACAACGCAGATGGGGAAGTCTCCAGCGATACCGCCACCAATTTGGAAGAACCCAACGCCTTTACCGCTTGAGTTGTCGGTGTACCATTTGGCCAACCACATCATGTATTCAATTCCACTTTTCATGGTGGTGGGTTTCAATTCTTCTTTGATGCAATACGAAGCAAAGATGTTACCCATTGTACTGTCTTCCCATCCTGGAACAATGATGGGTAAGTTTCTTTCAGCTGCGGCCAGCATCCAAGAATTCTTGGGGTCGATTTGGTAATATTGTTCTAAAACACCACTCAATAACATTTTGTACATGAACTCATGGGGAAAGAATCTTTCACCTTTGTCATTGGCATCTTTCCACAATGCGTGAATGTGTTTTTGCAAGCGACGGAAAGCTTCTTCCTCGGGGATACAAGTATCTGTAACACGATTCAATCCTTGCTCCAACAAATCCCATTCTTCTTGCGGTGTCAAATCGCGGTAGTTGGGAACACGACGATAGTGGTCATGTGCTACCAAGTTCATCAAGTCTTCCTCAAGATTGGCTCCTGTGCAAGAGATGATGTCCACTTTTCCTTGACGAATCATTTCCGCAAGGCTAATTCCCAATTCAGCAGTAGACATTGCGCCTGCTAGGGTGATCATCATTTTTCCGCCCTCTGTAAGGTGTTGCTCATAACCTTTGGCTGCGTCTACTACACTTGCCGCGTTGAAATGGAGGTATTGACTCTCCATGAACTCGCGAATGCTGCTGAATTTTTTCATTTGATTTGTTGGGTCCTTTGTGATTTATAATCTGCGCACAAAGATGTACACACAAAGGGAAACTCAAAAAAGATTTGAAAGAAATTTTTAAAAAAAAATGTTGATGAAAATCATTGATACAAAACCGTCACCAATTTGCGCTTCAATGCACGTTTGATTTGGATGTCGGTTTGCTTATCTAGCGGGTCTTTCAGAATGTAATGCAGTTTGCAATCCGTGTACTCTGCTTTGATATTTACGGTCTTGATTGAAAACGTTTCATCGATAATTTCTTGGTGCCAATCCCCAATATGTTCCCAAAGCAATTTCTCCAACTGCTCAATATCATGAGGCGTGTGCGCGGAAACTTGAAAATCGATGGCGCTCTTCTTTAAATCTCTTCGGGTGTAGTTGATGATTTCTTCAGAAAAAACTTTGGTATTGGGGATGAAAATAATGTCGTCATCTTCATTGACGATGTGCACATTGGTCAAAGTGATGTCAAGAATTTTCCCTCTGGAGCCACCGATCGAAACTTGATCTCCAATATTCACCACTCTTGTAAAAGTCATGTACATGCCATTGATGACGTTGGAGATGTAATCCTTGGTCATCACCACCAACGCGGCAGCAATCAACGAAAGTGTGGTCAATGCCTCTTTGATGCTGATGTTGAGCAACGACATCACCAATGCGGCGAGCAACAATCCATAAATGATTTTGGACATGTGGTTGATGCCAATGGTGAAATTGTCTTTCTTGCGATTGGGATCGTCCGGCTTGTAGGTCAATAAAACAGCTTGTTTGGCAGCCTCTAATACGAGGAATCCGATGAACACACGATACAAAGTGTGTTCAAACAACTCAGGAATGTGAATGGCCTCAGTGAGCTGGGTGTACAAGGGCTTGAGTGCAACCAAAGTTGCAATGCCGATGACGTAAAAAAGCAATTTAAAAAAGTGATTCCTGGACATTAATCGTAATAGCCTAAAATTTCCAACACTTCTTTGGGACGTTGCTCATGGCTAAATTCACGGTAGCGCAATTTCCCCTTGCTGTCTTTTTCTATTAATATGTGACGGGGCGACGGCACAAGACAATGGTGAATGCCACCAAATCCTCCCAACGTTTCTTGATAAGCCCCTGTGTTGAAGAATCCAATGTATTGGTCTTGATCCGGATAAAACTTGGGCATGTAAATGGCGTTGATGTGCTGCTCTGAATTGTAATAGTCATCGCTATCACAAGTCAATCCTCCTAAAAATACACGTTCAAAATTTTCCTTCCAATTGTTCAATGGCAACATAATGAAACGGCGGTTGATGGCCCAGGTATCAGGCAGGGTAGTCATGAAAGAAGAGTCAATCATGTTCCATTTCTCGCGATCATTCTGATCTTTCTGATGCAAAATTTTAAAAAGAGCACCACCGGATTCGCCTACGGTAAATGATCCGAATTCTGTGTAAATGTGCGGTACGGGTACCTCAGCATATTCACAAGCGGCTTTGATTTGGGTCAAGATCTCGGTAACCATATACTGGTAATCGAATTCAAAAGCCAAAGATGTTTTAATAGGGAAACCACCGCCTATGTTCAAGCTGTCCAAGGAAGGACATACTTGCTTTAGCTCGCAATATACCTTCAAACACTTTTGAAGCTCATTCCAATAGTAGGCGGTATCCTTGATTCCAGAATTGATGAAGAAATGCAACATCTTCAATTCCAATCGCTGGTCCTCCGCGATATACTTCTGGTAAAAACGTTTGACGTTTTTGTAACCGATTCCCAAACGGGAAGTGTAAAATTCAAATTTGGGTTCTTCTTCAGAGGCAATGCGAATACCAATTTTCATGATCTCATTGCATTTCTCTTTGAATTTCTCCAACTCGTAGCTGTTGTCAATAATGGGAACAACATTCTCATAACCGTCTTCGCGCAAATCCAATATGCGCTGCACGTATTCTTCTTTCTTAAATCCGTTGCAAATGATCCATTGATTTTTATTCAATTTCTTCATGGTTGCCAATCGGCGAATCAAGTCGATGTCGTAAGCAGATGAGGTTTCTAAGTGAACATTGTTTTTCAATACCTCTTCCAAGACATGGCGGAAGTGCGATGACTTGGTGCAATAGCAATAGTGGTATTCACCTTCATAGTTCAATTCCGTGGTAGCGTTATTGAACCACTTTTTGGCTCTTTGAATGTTTTCGGAAATTTTTGGCAAATAAGTAAACTTCAAAGGCGTGCCGTATTTGCGCACCAAATCCATCAAAGGAATACCATGGAACTCGAGTTCCTCGTTTTCCATTCTAAATTCCTCTTGTGGCCAGTTGAACTGCTGTTCAACAAAGTCAATGTACTTCGTTTTCATCTATAATTTTGGAGTAGCGAAAATAATGCAATCCGCTTGTTAACTCATCATCCAACGGGTAATCTTTACTACCCAATTTCTGGGGAAAAATCTACTGGCGTTGGCTTGGATATAATTCATGGTGCCGTGAACGGCAACTGTTTTTCCTTTTTGCATGGCACGGTATCCATAAACGGCTACTTCCTGAGCGGTGGGGAATTTCTTTTTGTTGTCAAATATGCCATCAGACTGGAAGCCTGCTGTTTTGGCAAAATTGGTTTCTGTCGGTCCAGGGCAAAGGGCTGTAACCGTCACGCCACTTACTTCTAGCTCATTGTTTAAAGCCTCAGAAAAATGAAGGACATAGGACTTGGTGGCAAAGTAAACCGCCATCGTAGGGCCGGGTTGAAAAGCAGCAGTCGATGCCACATTCAGAATTCGTCCGAATCCTGCAGATTTCATTTTGGGAACAAACAAACGACAGAGATGGGTGAGCGATGT
>CANHIV010000134.1 GCA_947460525.1 Flavobacteriales bacterium | reverse complement strand
TTCAAAGGACACCGAAGCTACTGCGTTCAGGTGTGTGATCAATTCTTTTACTTTCATATTAACAACATTTACTTTTCATTTTGTTCTCCAACTTTCCGAAGTACAACTGAATCTTCTTCAAGGTCTTTTCATTGATACAATAACAAATAGCGGTTCCTTCAATGGTCCCTTGAATGATCTCTGCATTCTTTAGTTCTTTCAGGTGTTGAGAAACTGTGGGCTGCGCCAATGGAAGATGATTGACGATATCCCCACAAATGCAACTATCCACAGAAAGCAGATACTCCACAATGGCAATACGCGCTGGGTGGGCCAAGGCCTTCAGCAATGCTGCCATCTCATTTTCACGCTCGGAAAAATTCTCTGTTTTAGAAATCCCCATCTCTATTTATTTATTGCAATATTACGATAAATATTTTTCATCATTGTAAATACTTTACAACTGACGCTTATTTCTTCGTTAGACAAAAGATAGCAAATGGAACAAATCAACCTCACCCCCATGCAATGGGACTTACTCAGATTTCTGGGACCAAAAACCACGTACAACTATGTATCTACAGCAACACCCGGTGCGAATGTGCAAAGCATTCGAAGTATTCAGAATGAAAAAGAATTCTACTTGGCCAAGCATGAAGAGATCTTGTATGCCAAAATGGACATTTCCGATTATCACGTAGAAGACACCTCCCGCTATGGTCCCTCCATGTATTTTTACTGGGACCAATCTGAATGGATTCAAATAAATGACTTGTCTAAAAAGCAAATGATTGACCAATTGAAAAAAATCAAAATTGACAATCCTCCCTCAGCACCATTTTAAATTTATCCTTCCACCTCTCTTATCATACAATACGTGATCATTCCATCTATTTCGATTTGGGAATAGGTCTTGAAACCAATGCGCTCGTATACTTTTTTATTCTTGATAATCACCGTCTCGACCATTACAGGAAGTTGCAGCTCTTTGGACTTTTGAAATAATATATCCCGCAATTCAAAAATGGCTTGCGTGCCCCTGGATTCAGGAAGGACGCCCAAAAACGAGCAATAAATGTGAGACGGGAACTTACTTCGCATTTTCTGCACTTCGTTTCTTCTCTTTAAAACACGTCCAATTCTGAAAGGTCCTATCGCGAAGAAAATCAGCATCAATCTTGCTTTCCAGCACGCTTCTTTCTTCCCCTTTGTGGGATAAAACATAACAATCCCATTCTGGGATTTGTCCATAAAAACACCATTGTTTCGCGCTGCTTCGTCCACCAAAAAAAATGCAAGAATTCTACGGCGCATGGATGCCCCCCAACCAGAGCCGACGGTAAACTCCACCGATGGAATGCTCTCCATTATCCTTTTGACCATTGCTATTTCTTTCTTCATCACACAGCTGGCGTTGATAAACATTTAACCCTACAAAATTAAGATTCGTTTAGCCAACAATAACATTGTGGCACTTAAATTTCCATATCCTTTGAACCTTTGCTAGCGGTGTTAGTTTAATGGTCATGTCAACCATTGTATCCGTTTCACAACTGCATAAAAATTTCGGTTCTTTTGAAGCGCTGAAAGGCGTGAATTTTCAAGTTCATCGCGGCGATATATTTGGGTTTCTTGGACCCAATGGAGCCGGGAAAAGCACAACCATGCGCTGTATGCTGGGACTGATCATTCCCAACGCCGGTGAAATTCGCCTTTTTGACAAGGACATCAAAACCGATAAGGTTGAAATTCTAGGCAGAATAGGCAATATCATCGAGAAACCGGATTTTTACAAATACCTCAGCGCTGAAACCAACTTGTCCATTTTTGCGCGCATGGCCAACCACCCAATCCCGCAAAAGAAAATTCATGAAGTCTTGGATTTTGTCGGATTATTCGATCGCAGAAAAGACAAGGTTAAAGGTTACTCGCATGGCATGCGCCAGCGATTGGGTATCGCGCAGACGTTGCTTTCTGATCCTGAGTTAATTGTTTTGGATGAACCGACAACGGGTCTTGATCCGCAAGGCATCATTGACATCAGAAATCTGATTACCCGACTCAAAGTTGAAAAAGGAAAAACGATCATTCTAAGTTCACACCAATTGCAAGAGGTGGAGATGATTGCCAATCGCATGGTCATCATCAACAAAGGGAAAGCCATTGTAGAAGGTGAAGTTGCTACGCTTCTCAATTCGCAGAAATGGGTGGTGAGAATGCAGACCAATAACAATGAAAGATTGGTTGAGCTGTTGCAAGACCACTTTCAAATACTTGGAAAATACGATGATGTTACGCAAACGGTTCAATTTGACATCGACAAAAACCAAGTGCCACAAGTGATTCGCTCTTGTTCAGATTTGGACATCGACATCTATCAGGTAGAGAGCAAAAAACAATTGGAAGATTACTTTATTCAAATGACACAAAATGAATCCCTTTAAAAACGTTTACAACGAATGGGTGAAAATCGTCGCCAAACCCAGAAGTTACTTGGGCATTGGTGCCATCACCGTACTCGTTGGAGTTATCGTATTTGCCTTGAAAGCTGATGGCCTAAGTTTTATTTCTTTCGTCACTGCATCTTTTGAGCAAACACTGACCTTTGAAGGCAATGTATTAAATGGCAACTTGGTTGCGTTCATTGTTCTTCAAATGCTTGTGATTCATGTCCCTTTGCTGATTGCACTGATTACAGGCGACCTCATCTCCGGCGAATCCGCCATGGGCACGCTGCGGTTGTTGCTCACTCAACCCATTTCAAGATCGCAGGTATTGGCATCCAAATACATTGCGGGATCGATGTATACCGCTCTGATTGTAATTTGGCTCGGAATACTGGCATTGGGTCTTGGCCGAGGTTTCTTTGGCACTGGCGACCTCATGGTACTCAACAGTGATGGGCTGGTTATTATTCCTGACTATGACATTACTTGGCGCTATATCGGCGCATTTGGCGTTGCTTTCTTGGCTTTAAACACTGTCGCTACACTGTCTATTGCCCTTTCCTGTTTCTCGGACAATTCCGTTGGTCCTATCGTTGCCACGATGTCCATTATTATCCTATTTACCATCATCGGTACTTTGGACGTTTCCATTTTCGACACCATCCGACCCTATCTCTTCACCACGCACATGGCCAGTTGGAGAAGTTTCTTTGAAGACCCGTATCCAGCGCAAGAGATTAACCAATCCATCTGGGTGCTCATTGCACATCAGGTGTTTTTCTGGATCGTCAGTTTCATATACTTTAATCGCAAAGACATCACAACATGATAAAAACCATCATCACCCTCCTACTATCTGTCTTTGCTCTTCAATACAACGCGCAAGATGCACGAGCCATTCTCGATAAAACGGAAAAGAAATACACCGCCGTTAAGAAATTCAATGCAGACATTCGGATTCAATCCAATATTCCCGCGCTGAAGATTTTACCTGCGCAAGCCAAAATGAAATACACCGCACCCGATCAATTGGAGATCACTTCCAAAAGCATCATCGTGCTTCCCAAACAAGGTTTCAGAGAGATTCAAAATATCATTACCCAAAAGAGCAAATACACTGCGATGCATATGGGCATGGCAAAAATCAACGGAAAAAATTGTCATCTCATTACGTTGCTGCCGCTAAGTGACAAGGAAGATTGGATCATGGCCAAAATATGGGTAGAAGAAAGTGAATACCTTATTTTACAATCACAGACCACTACCAAGAGCAGTGGAACACTGAAAGTGAACTACAAATACGGAACGCAGAAAAAATGGGCATTGCCTGAGCAAATGACGGTGGAAGTGGATGTACAGAAATTCAAAATCCCCAAAGGAGTAGCCACTGATTTGCATCGCAATCGCGAAGAAAAAAATCAAGGAACCACCGGAACCATTGTGCTGGATTTTTCCAACTACCAAATCAACCCGTAGTTCTCTCCTGAATAATGGTCACCAAACTGCCCATGTCCTTCATTTTATTCAAATCTTTCAATTTGAATTTAAACCCAAATGCATTTTCGATTTCGTTCAGGATGAGCATGTGATGCAAACTGTCCCACCCTTCTACATCTGGCGCCGTTAAACCATCATGCATCTCAAAGTTTCTGTGATTCAAAACTTTGAAAATAGCATCTGCCACTTTGATTTTTATTTCTTCGGGATTCATTATCGTTTTCTTGTCATTTTATACTTTACATCGCAAGGGAAAATAGCCGCTGCTTTGGCATTTCCAATGGTTTCAAAAGTACACACAAATCCCAATTTAGAATAGGCCCTGATTGCAGGCTGATTGTTCGCAAAAACCTGGACTTCTGCATCAGCTCCTTCAGTCACCTCGGTTAAAGCTTGATTCATTATTGCCTCAATAATCTTTTGTATTACACCTTGGCCTTGAAATTCAGGAAGCACATAGGCGTACTCCAATTGCAAAGTTCCTTTGGTTCTTGGTATACTGATCGCTTGAATCTCTTCTTGAAAACGTGACATTCCAATGATCACTTCGATAGGCAAGCTAGCCTTCATCAAGTTGGCTTTTAATGTGGAAGACGACAAATCCCATTCATTATGTCCCTCTATCCATCCAGCAAATGCACCAATGACCACGCCTGACTTT